>CAYSBM010000588.1:0-2355 GCA_964429095.1 uncultured Solibacteraceae bacterium
CGGAAGATCTCACGCCCGCCGCCAAACAGGATCTGGTCGCGAAGCTGATCCGAGCGCAGGAGGACCATGCCGCAGCGGCGGCTTAGCCGCTTGCGCCCGCTATGCCGGAGAACATCCAAGAGGCAGCGATGAACCCCTACCAGACGACCGTGGAGAGCTACGACGCCGAGCGGGAGCGGCTGATCCTTGAGCACCTGCCCCAAGTGCGGCTGATTGCCCGGCGCATTCACGAAAGGCTGCCGGAAAGCGTCAGCCTCGAAGACTTGATCTCAACAGGGATCGTGGGGTTAATCTCGGCAGTCGACAATTTCGATCCGGCCCATAATGTAAAGCTGAAAACGTACGCCGAATACAAGATTCGCGGGGCGATTCTGGACAGCTTGCGCGGCCTGGACTGGGCCCCACGGCAACAGCGCAAACGCTCGAAGCAGATCGAAGCGGCGATCGCGGCAGCCGAACAGCGGCTCAAGCGAATGCCCAGCGAAGAAGAGATTGCGGCGGAATTAGGCTTAAACCTGGAAGAGTACCATGAATGGCTGGTAGAAGTACGAGGCGTTAATTTGGGAAGCTTGGAGAACGCCTCCGGACAGGAAGGCAGCCGGGATCTGCTCAAGTACGTCGCCGCCGATGATGAAAACTCGCCGGCAAGAATTCTGGAGAGGGCGGAATTGGAGCGGCTCTTGGCCGCCTCAATTGAGAAGATGCCCTACATCGAGCGCACGGTTCTCAGTCTCTACTACCACGAGGAACTCACGCTGCGCGAAATCGCCAAGATCGTCAACCTCCACGAATCCCGAGTCTCGCAATTGAAATCGCAGGCCATCTTGCGGCTGCGTTCCTACATTCTCAAACGCTGGCCGGTGGAGCGGAGATCCTGAGTATGTCAGCCGCAGACATCCGCGACAACCACATCCGGCAGCTTGCCGGGCAGTGGGCCCGGCAGTTGGCTGAGGTGGTGGAATCGATGACCGGCCAGGCGCCTGAGGTCGAATGGGGGCGGTCAACGCAGGCAGCGGATCAACCGAATGCGGAGCAGGCCGTCTGGTGGATGCAACCGCTGAATCTGGCGCCGCAAGCCTGGATTGCAATCGCCACGCCGGAAGCGGCGTGGCGCGGAATCGGAAGCCGCTCCTTGCAGATGGCGGGGATCGAGGAGGTGGGCCGCGACGACGCCCGCAGCACTTATCTTGAGATTCTGCAACAGGCTTTCGGGAGTTTCGCCCAATGGCTGTCGGGCCTGGTGGGGCGCGAAGTTACCTGCGAAAAGGGCTCTCCTGTTGCACCAGCCGAAGTTGCGGCGGAAATCTTGTCAGTCAAGTTGGCATTCCCGGATGAGGCCTTGCCAGCGCTTGAAGTCGGCCTGAGCGGCGCTTTGTTGGAGGCCGTTCTGCCCGCGTTGCCCGGCCAAACCGAACCAGCCAGGCGCACCGCATCCGGCCAGCCCGGCTCAGGAGCGGAAATTCCGAAAACTCTAGATCTGTTGCTCGACGTTGAACTTCCGGTGAGCGTTTCTTTCGGCCGGGCCAAGCTGCCGCTCAAAGACGTCATCAAACTGACCACGGGATCCATCGTAGAGCTGAACCGCACAGTGACAGAGCCGGTGGAGGTGATCGTGAACAACTGCGTCATCGCCCGCGGAGAAGTGGTAGTGGTGGAGGGCAACTACGGGATCAAAATCACCCAGATCGTGAGCCGCCAGGAGCGGCTGCGCACGCTGAGTTAAGGAGGCCCCATGACGACCCTGTCCGTGTTCCTAGTCGCGATACCAGGCGCCCTGCTGGCTGCGGCGGTTCTTATGGGATTGTATTTGTTCGCGCATCTCAAGGCAGAGCTGCGCCGACAAAAAAAACGCTGGGAAGTGGACCGCGAGCAATGGACGCAGCAACTGGCGGCCGTGCAGCAAGCCTTGGAGGAGCTCAGAGAGGGGCTGCGCGAAGCCGAGGAGCGCGCCGGCATGCTGGTGGCGCCCACTCCGCCGGCTTCGGGAATGAACCTCAACAAGCGTACTCAGGCCCTGCGCATGTCAAGGCGGGGCGAAAGGCCGGAGCAGATTGCGGCAGCGCTGGGCTTGCCGCAAAAGGAAGTCGAGCTGCTGGTCAAAGTCCATCGCATCGTCCTGGGCGCGGGATGAGCGAGCGGCCGTTCAATACTCGCTGTGCGCAATCACACGGGAGCGCGGGCCCGGGCGGCGCTGTCCTTCAGCATCCTCAATTGTGATGTTCAGCGTAAGGTCCTGATGGTTGCGGCGGACCAGCAGCGGAAAGGTCTTCTTCTGAGCGAGGGCGCGAGTGGCCGTGGAGATCTCGCGCGGCGACGTGTCCTTAATAAAGACTACTTTGAGAATCTCATCGCCGG
>CAYSBM010000589.1:0-2342 GCA_964429095.1 uncultured Solibacteraceae bacterium
GCAACATCGTGCGCGCCACACCCATCCAGGAAGTGATGGGCTTCGACGCGCTGCGTTATTTCTTGCTGCGAGAAATCGTATTCGGCTCCGACGGCAGCTTCAGCTACGACGCGCTGGTGAACCGTTACAATGCAGACTTGGCCAATGGCCTGGGCAATCTGTCGAGCCGCGCCCTGACCATGATCCGCAATTACTGGGACGGGGTGATTCCGGGGCCGCCGGGCGACGCCGCCATTGCCGCGCAGGCGCGCGAGACCATTGCCGGCTATCTGGCCTTCATGGAAAAGTATGAGTTCTCCAAAGCTTTGGAAACTCTGTGGGCGCTGCTCGGCGCCGTGGACCGCTACATCGTGCGCGAGCAGCCGTGGAAGATCGCCCAGAAAGCGCAGGAAAGGGAGCGCCTGGCGGCGGATCTCTACACCACTGCGGAAACCTTGCGCATTGCGACGGTGCTGCTAGCGCCGGTGATTCCGGAATCGGCAGCGAAGATCTGGGCGCAATTGGGCATGAGCGCGCCGGTTGAGCAGACCGGCCTCAATTCGCTTGATTGGGGCCAGTTGCCGGGAGGTCAAAGAATCGGCGAGGTGGTCCCCGTGTTCCCACGCTTGGAAGCGAAAGCCAGCATTGAGAAAATGCGGGCTTTGGAAGCCGCCGAAAGCGCGCGCCAAGCAGCGCTGCTAGGCAAGACTCCGTCGGCGACCGCCGCGGCGCCGCCCATTGCGCCACAGATTACCATCGACGACTTCGCCAAGGTGGATATGCGCGTGGGGCTCATTTTGTCGGCCGAGCCGGTGAAAGGGGCCGACAAACTGTTGCATATGCAAGTGGATATCGGCGAAGGTTCGTCGCGCTCGATTGTAGCCGGCATTGCCCCGGCTTACAAGCCTCAAGACCTGGTGGGGCGAAAGGTGGCCATTGTGGCCAACTTGGAACCTCGCAAGCTGCGCGGCATTGAATCCAACGGCATGGTGGTGGCGGCGTCCACGGCGGACGGCAAGCCTGTGCTGGCCGGCTTCCCTGAAGATACCCCTATCGGCGCGCGGCTGAAATGACGCTGACCGATTCGCACTGCCATCTCGACGACCGGCAGTTTGAGGCGGACCGTGAAGCGGTGATTGAACGCGCACTGGCGGCGGGCATTCAAACAATGCTGGCGGTGGGATCGGGCGATGGCCCTCCGGATCTGGAAGCCGGCATACGGCTGGCCGAAAGCCATCCGGCAATTTACGCCACGGTGGGCATCCACCCGCACGAGGCGCAAAAGGCGTGCGGAGCCGTCTTGCGCCGCCTGGAGGAGCTCTGCGAACACCCCAGGGTGGTGGCGCTGGGCGAGATCGGTTTGGATTATCACTACAATTTTTCTCCGCGCCAGACGCAGCAGGCCGTTTTCGCCGAGCAGTTGAGGATTGCCCGCGATGCGGGCTTGCCCGTAGTCATCCATACCAGAGAAGCCTGGCCGGATACCCTGCGCCTGATCGAACAACATTGGAAAGGTGCCCGTCAAGGAGGGATCATGCATTGTTTTTCGGGAGGGCCGGACCAGGCACGGCAAGCCGTTGAAATGGGATTCCACGTGAGTTTCGCCGGTGTGGTCACGTTTCCAAGAGCCGTGGAGGTGCAACAGGCCGCAATGGTCGTCCCGCTGGAGCGCATTCTGATCGAAACCGACGCTCCGTACCTGGCTCCGGTTCCTTACCGCGGGAAGCGAAATGAGCCCGCTTTCATTGTTCACACGGCTCGCAAATTGGCCGAGTTGCGGGGAGAAGCGGTGGAAGTTCTCTCCGCGGCGGCGTCGGCTAACTTCCACCGGCTTTGTTTGCAGGCCAGGCGCGGCTCTGAGTACACTGGAAAAACCTGATGGCGTTCGGCAAGCTGCGGCAAGCTCTGACATTCCGGGAGGTTCAGGACCTGGTCCGCGACGACCTGCAAATGGTGGAGCGGGAAATCAGCCTGGAATCCATCGCCTCTGTGGACGCCATCACGGCCATCGGACGCTACCTTCAGGATGGCGGCGGCAAGAGGTTGCGCCCCATGCTGGTGCTGTTGTCGGCCAAGATGGTGGGAGAGGCCACCGGCGACGTCATCAGCCTGGCGGCGGTGGTCGAGATGCTGCATACGGCCACGCTGGCGCACGACGACGTGATCGACGTGGCCGAAACACGCCGCGGCCGCCCTTCTCCCAATGTCATCTGGGGCAACAACACGTCGGTGTTGGCGGGCGACTGGCTCTATATGCAAGCCTTTCAGGTGGCCCTGCGGCAGCGTAATTTCCCGATTCTCGACTTGCTGATCGGGCTCACGCAGCGCATGGTGGAGGGCGAACTGCTGCAACTGGAGCTGAT
>CAYSBM010000590.1:0-2333 GCA_964429095.1 uncultured Solibacteraceae bacterium
CGTCGGCTTTGCCGTTCCGTTCGCCTTCGCCATGGCGTCGCTGATTACCCGCCACCCGGGCGAAGGGTGGATCCACACGACGCGGCGCTGGACGCTCGTCACCTGGATGTTTCAAAGCATTGGGATCCTTTTGGGCGCGGGATGGGCATATGAGGTGTTAGGCTGGGGCGGCTACTGGGGATGGGATCCGGTGGAAAACGCCTCGCTGCTGCCGTGGATCACCGCTACCGCATTTCTGCATTCGGTGATGATGCAGGAAAAGAAGGGGATGATGAAGGTGTGGAATATGGTGATGATTTCCGCCACCTTCTTTTTGTGTATATTCGGAACATTTTTGACACGGTCGGGTTTGGTTAGCTCGGTGCATGCCTTCGCACAGTCCCCCATCGGCCGCTACTTTGTAGTGTTCCTGGCGGCCGGCATTGCGGCCACCATTTACCTGATTCTGGACCGTCTGGACTACTTAAAGAGCGAAGCCCGGCTGGAGAGCGTGTTGTCGCGAGAATCGGCCTTCCTGTTCAACAACCTCATCCTGCTGGCTTGCGCGTTCGTGGTCTTATGGGGAACGCTGTTCCCGGTAATTTCCGAGGCCATTACGGGCGAGAAGATCAGCGTGGACACGCGCTTTTTCAACCGCGTGTACGTACCCATCGGGCTGTTTTTGGTGTTCTTGAACGGGGGGGGGCTCTCGGGCGCCTGGCGAAGAAGTTCGCCGGAAAGTCTGAAGCGCAACTTCTTATGGCCTGGCATAGCGGCTCTGGTCTTGATGGCCGCGCTGGTAGTGGCGGGCGTGCGGCATTTCTACGCCACGGTCAGTCTGGGATTGTGCCTGTTCGTGGTCTGGACCATCGTGGCTGAGTTCTATAAAGGATCCCGGGCCATCAGAACGCGGACGGGTTTGAGCCTGCCCGCGGCGGCAGTGGAACTTGCACACCGCAACACGCGGCGCTACGGCGGCTACATCGTGCACCTGGGAATTGTGCTGATGTTCATAGGATTCACCGGGTCTGCATTCAACCGCGACACCACGGCTGAAGTCAAAGTTGGTGACGGCATCCACTTGGCGGGCTACGACCTGAAAGTGCAACAACTGCGCGAAGGTGAAAATGAAAACTATAGTTGGCATCACGCGGTGGTGGAGGTCTTCCTCAACGGCCGCCTGATCGATACGCTGGAACCAGAGCGGAGGATCTATAAGACCAGCCGGCAGGGCACTTCGGAGGTTGCTATCCGGCGGCGGCTGCACGAGGATCTTTATCTGAATTTCGCGGGCATGACCGAGGACGGTCAACGCGCCGTGATTCAAGCCTATGTATTTCCCCTGGTCAGTTGGATCTGGATCGGATTCTGGGTACTGCTGGCAGGGACGCTGGTCTGTCTGATTCCCAGCAAAGTGCGTCTGGACTACGCCCGCACCGAACTGGTGGAGGTCGCTGAAGCCGGCGCGAAAGTGGAGAGAACCGAGGTCTAGCAACGAGTATGAATTTGGCTTTATCAGCCCTGGTTCTCATTCTTGGATCGCTTATGTTTACGCTAAGCGAGCGCGCCGGAGAACTTGCTCCGGCGGAGCCGGAGTCTGCAACGGCGCATTTGGAGGAGCGGAGGGCGCAAATTTACGAGAACCTGAGGGATTTGCAATTTGAATTCCGCGTCGGTAAGTTGTCGGAGGCCGACTACCAGGCATCCAAGGCGATTTTGCAGCAGGAACTCGCCGAAGTCGCCGCCCAGATTGGAGGCTCCGCGCCGGAGCCGAAATCCGAACCCGCAAAATCAACTGTGTGCTTACATTGCGGCGCCGCGTTCGCGCAAGCACTCAAATTTTGCGGTGAGTGCGGCAGGCCCATGACGGAGGCGCGCCGATGAGGCGGCTGATAGTTGCCCTGGCGGCAGCGGGAACGCTCGGCGCCGCAATCGACGGAACCGTAATCAACCAAACCACCGGCAAGCCGCAGGCCGGAGCTAGCGTGGTGCTTACCAGCATGGGCCAGAACGGCATGTCACGGCTGGGCGCGGCGCGCACGGCAGCCGATGGGAAATTCCACATGGATGGCTCCCCTGAAGGCGCGCTGCTGTTACAGGTGGTGCATGCCGGCGTCACCTACAGCCAGATGCTTGCGCCGGGAGCGCCACTTACGGGAATCGAAGTTCCGGTGTATGAGTCCTCACCGCAGCCCGGCGCGGCGGAAGTAATCGAACACGTGGTGGTGTTGCAGCCCAGTGGCGGACAGTTGACAGTGAATGAGACGGTGATTTTCCGCAATTCCGGCAAGGTCACATACCATGATCCGGCGAACGGGACCCTGCGCCTCTACGTTCCCGGTGAATTGCGGGAC
>CAYSBM010000591.1:0-2319 GCA_964429095.1 uncultured Solibacteraceae bacterium
GGCGTGGCCTCGATGTGGCTACCATCGGGCGCGATGTAGCGTACGCTCATGTTTTCCAGAAGCAGGGCCTTGTCACCGGCATAATCCATCACCACCAGAATGGGCAGGATGCCGTACTGGTTGGGGTTGACTTTGCCAAACGCGGTCTTGGCCATTTCCTCGGTGTCGTAGGGAACAGCCGCGATGGTTAATTTGTCCACCGTTTGCTTGCACGGGTAGGACGATGCCGGACCGGGAACGAACTTGGGCGGATCCTTGGCCGCCGCCAACCCCATGGCTATACTCAGGAAGAGAGTCAGATTCTTGCCTACCGGTTTCATTTACTTTCTTTATCGCCTCCTCGGGGTGCTCGGGTTCCCTTTCATCCTACTCTACGTACTGGCGCGCGGTTTGCGCGACCGGCGATACTTCCAAGGCCTGAAGGAAAGGCTGGGCCGGCTTGCGCCGGCCTTTCAACAGACGGCTGATGGAGCAATCTGGTTGCACGCGGTCAGCGTGGGCGAGGTGCTGAGCACCGTCGAGTTGCTCACGCGGTTGCGCCGCGAGCTCCCCTATGCGCCCCTGTTTGTGTCCACCACCACCTTGGCCGGGCGCGCACTGGCCAACCAGAAACTTGCCGCGCTGGCCGACGGGATTTTTTACGCCCCCATCGACTATTGTTTCGCCGTGCGCGGGGTCTTGCGGACCTTGCGCCCGGCGTTGGTAGTAGTTCTGGAAACCGAAATCTGGCCGAACCTCTACCGGGAAGTCCGCCGGGCTGGCTGCGGTTTGATTATCGTCAACGGGCGCATCTCGGACCGCGCCATCGGCCGGTACCGGAAGCTTGCCTGGTTCTTTCGCGGGGTGCTCGAGCAGGCCGACACCATCCTGGCGCAGTCGGCCATCAGCCGGAGCCGCTATCTGGAACTCGGCGCCAGCCCCGCCAAGGTGCAGCTAGGCGGGAATCTAAAATACGATGTCGAGCCGCGCGCTTCGGATGCGCCCGAAGCAGTTCGAGAATTTCTGGACGCCGCCCGCCCGCGCTGGATCTGGATTGCCGCCAGCACCATGCCGGGCATCGACGCCGGCGACGTGGACGAGGACGACATCGTCATCGATGCCTGGCGCGCGCTGGAGGCGCGCTACCCGGAACTGCTCTTGATTCTGGCTCCCCGGCGCCCGGAGCGCTTCGAATTGGCCGCCGCCAAGCTCAACGACGCCGGAATTCGTTTCGCACGCCGTACGGCGCTTCCTGCCGGAGCAGGCAGCCGGGTGCTGCTGCTGGATTCCATCGGCGAATTGAGCAGCCTGTTCGCCCGCGCAGACGTGGTTTTTATGGGCGGCAGCCTGGCGCGGCGCGGCGGCCATAACATACTCGAACCGGCTTTCTTTGCGGCGCCCACCATCACAGGGCCGCACATGGAGAACTTCCCTGAGATCGCGGCCAGTTTCCTGGCCGGCGGTGGATTGGTGCGGATTGAGAGCGGCGCCGCCATGGCCGCAGCCGTGGCCGCCTTGATTGAGGACCCGCAGCAGCGGAAATCCATTGGCGAGCGCGCCCGGTCACTGGCGCTGGCCGAACGCGGGGCCACCGGCGCGGCCCTGGGCGAAATCAAGCGCCTTTACGCCGCCGCCGTGCCGGTCTTTGTTCCGCCGCTCGCCGCACGGGTTTTTCTGAAACTGCCCGCGCAGCTCTGGCGTTGGGGGTCAATGCTCCACCGGCGGTTTTCCACAGCTTGTGCCCGGCGGCTGCCCGCGCCGGTGGTGAGCGTGGGCGGCATTACCGTGGGCGGGGCGGGCAAGACGCCCGTAGTGGCTTGGCTCGCCGAGAGCTTGCGCGGCCGGGGTTATCGTCCTGCCATCCTCACGCGGGGGTATCGCCGCCGCCAGCCGGAAGAACACACGCTAGTGGAAGCAGGCGCCCGTCTGCCAGCCGTCCGCACCGGCGATGAAGCGCAGATTTTTCTGCGCTCAGCCGCTGCCCCGGTGGGTATTGGGGCGGACCGGTACGGCACCGGGCGGCTCATGGCGGAGCGTTTTGCGCCCGATTTGTTCCTGCTCGATGACGGATTTCAGCACCACCGGCTGGAGCGCCAGTTTGACCTGGTCCTGATCGACGCTTTGGATCCGTTCGGCGGGGGTGAGCAATTGCCTCTCGGGCGGCTCCGCGAGCCTTTAGAGGCGCTGGGCCGCGCACATGCTTTTCTCATTACACGGGCCTCGCCGGGACGCCGGTTCGAAGGGCTGGAAGCACGCCTGCGAGCCTATAACCCCACGGCGCCCATCTTCCATTCCCGGGTGTTGGCCGAATGCTGGGTGGAGGTCGACGGCGGCCGGGAG
>CAYSBM010000592.1:0-2316 GCA_964429095.1 uncultured Solibacteraceae bacterium
CTGCGAAAACAGAATCACCTTTACGAGCGGTAATTGCGGCAGCAGCACCACGGCGGCGCCCAGTCCCACCAGCAGCGTGAAAAGCCAATAAAAGGCGGGGGCTTCGCGGAAGCTCCGGTTTACGCCGCTCTCAAAGCCCAGGCCTTCACAAACCGTGTAGGCGGTCGACAGCGGTAGAATGCAAGCGGCGAACAGTGAAGCGTTAAACAGGCCCGCGCAGAACAACAGGTAAGCGTACTGACCGAAAGGCCGCAGGCCGAGCGCTGCGTCGGTGGCGTCCTCGATGTCGCGCGGCGCCACTGACCAGATGGCTCCCGCGCAGGCCACGATGATGAAGAATGCGATCACCGTCATGGCGATGCACCCCACAATCACTTCGATGCGGCTTTCGGCGTACTCCTTTGCCGAAATGCCCTTTTCCACGACCGCCGCTTGCAGGTAGAATTGCATCCAGGGAGCGATCGATGTGCCCACCATGCCGATGATCATGGTGATATAGCCGGGGTCCAGCATCAACACCGGGCGGACGCTGTAAATGGCCGCTTCCATCCAGTCCGGCTTGACCATCACGCCGCTGATGACGTAGCAGACATAGATCAGGCAGGCGAACAGGAACACCCGCTCGACGCTCTGATAGGTACCCTTGACCACCAGCAGCCACACCAGCACGGCGGCGATGGGCACGGAGATGTAGCGGCTTATGTGGAACAGCTCCAAGGAACTAGCGATACCGGCGAAGTTGGCGACCACGTTCGTATAGTTGGTAATCACCAGCGCCGTCAGGATCAGGAATGTGGCGCGCAGACCGAATTCCTCACGAATGAGATCCGAAAGGCCCTTGCCGGTTACCGCACCCATCCGCGAGCACATCTCCTGCGTCACGATCAGGAGGATGGTGATGGGCAGCAGGGTCCAAAGAGGCAAATAGCCGTACTTAGCGCCGGCCTGGGAATAGGTGTAGATGCCGCCGGCGTCGTTGTCCACCATGGCGGTGATGAATCCCGGCCCGATTACCGAAAAGAAGACAGCGATGTGATAGCGCAGCCTCTTCAGCGCCGGCATGGGTCTCGCCATCCATAGGGAAATTCCATCACTTCTGCCTCAACACGGAGATGATATCGTCCGCTGTGATCACGCCAGCGAGCTTTCCTTGCCGGTCCAGGACCGGCAGGGTCAGCAAATTGTACTTATCAAACAACTCCGTGACCCGGTTCTGCTTTTCATCCACGCCAGCATACAGCAGTCGTTCGGCGGCCAGGTCGTGCAGGAGAGTATCAGGGCTGGCCACAAACAACCGTGCTAGGGGAACGACGCCCACCAAGTGCTGGTCATCGTCCACCAGCAAGAGCGTATTCAGGCTTTCAAGCTGATCCTCCTGCCCCTTCAGGGCTGCCACGGCGTCGGCCACGGTGGCGTTGGCGTGCAGCGCCAAGTACTCGGTATTCATCATGCCGCCGGCGGTGTCCTCGTCGTACTCCAGCAGTTCCTTGACTTCGGCCTTTGGCTCAGTCTCCATCTGTTCGAGAATTTCGGCCGACTTTTCTTCTTCCAGTTCAGCTAGTACGTCAGCCGCCTCATCTGGCGCCATTTCTTCCACGATGTCGGCGGCCTTGCTGGTTTCAAGCGATTCGAGGATGCTGGCCTGGATGTCCGGCTCAACCTCGGAAAGCGCATCGGCGGCGGCGTCGCTGGCGATGGTCTCAAAGATCGCCTCGCGATCCTCGGGGCTCAACTCCTCGACGATGTCCGCCAAATCGGCTGGATGCATGTTCTCCAAGGCTTGATGCGAAATATTCAGCCGGAGCCGGCGTTGTGGATCGGGCTCCACGATGTTGCAAAACTCCCACCGGATAGAATTCGGCGGAATGAACACCTGGACTTTACGGATCCACCGCGGCGGCAAGATGCCCTGGAACAGCCGCCGCAAGATGCTCCGGACGCCAACGTCGACCTCGGATACCCACAAAACGTCATGGCCGTCTTCGTGCCGGATTTCGAAGGTGACGTCGTTTACCCGCACCACCTTGCGCCCGTGAGCGTCGATGACTTGCTGGTCGAGCAGGTCACGCACCATGCGCAGCATATACTCGTCGCCATGATAGGGGGTGAGCTTCTCGTCGCGCAGGTAAATTCCGTCTAACGAAATCGAGGCGACTTGGTCGTGCCGGACAGTGAGCCAGGCCCAACCCCCGCCGAGCAGATAGCGGTCCACCCGGACGGGATCAACTAAAGGGACAAGAGCAGCGTCTCTTACCCGTCCAATGCGCCGGCGCTTGAGATCGTACACTTTGAGCCCGAGAAGTTCGGTGAGGAACA
>CAYSBM010000593.1:0-2311 GCA_964429095.1 uncultured Solibacteraceae bacterium
CCCGCGCCCGCCGCACCGGCGCCGCCTCCCGCCAGATCTACCTGAAAACGCCGCAGCAGACGCTCCATTTAGCCTTCACCGTTTCGGCGCTCGAAGAAAAGCTCAGCTCCGGCTTTGTGGTGGTGCTCGAGGATACCAGCGAGTTGATGCGCGCCCAGCGCTCGGCCGCCTGGCACGAGGTAGCCCGCCGCATTGCGCACGAGATCAAGAACCCGCTCACGCCCATTTCACTGTGCGCCGAGCGCATCTCGCGGCAGATCGAACGCGGGCTAGACGGGGCGCCAGAACGCCTGCGCATTTTGGGAGATTGCGCTGCCACGATCGCCGCCGAAGTGGAATCTCTGCGCGCCCTGGTGGATGAATTCTCCCAATTCGCGCGTTTCCCAACCGCGCAACCCGCGCCGGCGGATCTGAACGAGATCGTCGAAAGCGCTTTGGGAGTCTTCGCCGGGCGTCTGGAAGACATCCAGGTGAATCGTAGCCTGGCGCCCAACCTGCCGTTGCTCAACCTCGACAAGGAGCAGTTCAAGCGAGTGGTGGTAAACCTGGTGGATAACGCCGCCGAGGCCATGCAGGATTCCCTGGTGAAGCAGCTTTGGGTAACCACCCAGCTCACCAGCCCGGAAACCGTGGAATTGGTGGTGGCCGACACTGGCTGCGGCGTGGAGGCCGAGCAGAAGGAGAAATTGTTCTTGCCTTATTTTTCGACCAAAGGCCGGGGCACTGGCCTGGGCCTGGCCATTGTCAGCCGCATTCTGGCTGAGCACCGGGCGCAAATCCGCGTTGAGGATAACCAACCCACTGGCGCGCGCTTCATCATTGAGATTCCTGTCCCCTCGCCCAGTGAGGCCGCGGTGAAACCCGCGGAGGCTACCGCATGAGGCCGCCTCGCGTGCTGGTGGTGGACGACGAACCAGGCATCCGCAGTTCGCTGGTTGGCGTGCTGGGGGATGAGGGCTATGAGGCTCTGGCTGTCGCCAGCGGTGAAGAATGTCTCACGGAACTCGGCCGCCAAAGCTACCGTGTAGTGCTGCTCGATATCTGGCTGCCCGGAATGGATGGCTTGGAAGTGCTGGCGCGCATCCAGGAAATGCCGTTTCCGGAGCGTCCGATGGTGGTGATGATCTCCGGCCACGGCAATATTGAAACCGCCGTGCGCGCCACCAAGCTGGGAGCCTTTGACTTTCTGGAAAAACCCCTAACCATCGAGAAAGTCATCGTCGTGGTCAAGAACGCCATCGCACAGCACCGTCTGGAGATGGAGAACCAGCTTCTAAGAGAAGCGCAAGGCGCCGGCGCGCCGCGGATCATCGGGGAAAGCGTCCCCATGAAGGCGCTGCGCCAGCAACTCTCGCTGATGGCCGGCACCAACGGACGGGTGCTCATCTACGGAGAAAGCGGCACGGGAAAGGAGTTGGTGGCGCATGCCATCCACGCCATGAGCCCACGCGCAAGCGCGCCCTTTGTCGAAGTTAACTGCGCCGCCATCCCCGAGGAACTGATTGAAAGCGAACTGTTCGGTCACCGGAAAGGCAGTTTCACAGGGGCGCGGGAAGACAAAGTGGGCAAGTTCCAAAAGGCCGATTCTGGCACCCTGTTTCTGGACGAAGTGGGCGACATGAGTCTAAAAACGCAGGCCAAGGTTCTGCGCGCCCTCGAAGAGCAGCGTTTCGAGCCCGTGGGAGCGCCCGAGTCCATCCAGGTGGACGTCCGCGTCATCGCGGCCACGAACAAGCACCTGGAAGAAGAGATCGAACGCGGGAATTTCCGCGAAGACTTGTTTTACCGGTTAAACGTCATCCCCTTTTACGTGCCGCCGCTGCGCGAGCGCATCGAGGATGTGCCGCTTCTGGCGGAGCACTTTCTGACGGAATTCACCAGCGCCTATGGCCGCAAGCGCAAGGAATTGACCCCCGACGCCATAGCCGTGCTCAAAGAGTATAGCTGGCCGGGCAACGTTCGCGAACTGCGCAACCTGATGGAGCGCATCGTGATCTTGTGCCCGCAGGTGCGCATCGATGCGCGTCACATCCCGCTGCCGGGTTCGCGGCGCGCCGCAGCCGAGCGCTCGAATGCCGTCACTGGCAGCCTTCAGCAAGTGCGTGAGGCTGCCGAGCGGGAGTATATAATGAAAAAGCTTGAGGAGACTCGCGGTAATGTAAGCCGCGCCGCGGAATTGCTGGGACTGGAGCGCAGTAACCTTTACCGCAAGATGAAAGCGCTGGGGATTGCCCCCAAAGAACAGGTGGGCTAAATTTATTAGAAGGCTCTGGGATTATCATTACCATTTGAAACAAGGAGGAAACAGGGG
>CAYSBM010000594.1:0-2307 GCA_964429095.1 uncultured Solibacteraceae bacterium
TTCATGGGGCGAGTGGTCAACAACCCGTTAGGCGCGAATAAGGAACGCGGCACCAGCGACATTCTGTTCATCGGCGCGGAGTAATTTTGTCACAATAAAATAACCGGGGCTGAGAACTCCATGTGGAGATGCACGGACCCGGTTAATTATTTCTGTGTCACCTGGCCCGGCGGTTAGCCGCGCAGCGTCTCCAATCGCAGCGGATCCAGCTCCTGAATGGACATCAGCAAGGCATCCTCGTGGTTATCCTGGTAGTATCGCGGGCGCACTCCGTCCACCGCGAAGCCGAATTGTTCATACATGGCCTGGGCGGCGGTATTGCCGCGCCGAACTTCGAGAAAGACTTTACGCGCGCCTTCGGCGTAGGCCGCTAACAAGGCGGTAGCCAGCAGCTTTTGCGCGATACCGCGCCGGCGGTAGTCCGGGCGCACGGCGATGGTCGCCAGGTGCGCTTCGTCTATAATCAGCCAGATCACTGCCATAGCGGCGATCCGCCGCACGCCGTTTTCTTCGATTTCCGCCACCCACGGCCGGCTGGCCTGGTTTTCCAGCACCTCGTAGCGGAACGAACGCTCGGGCCAGGGCAGGCTGAAGGACTGGTTATCGATGGCGGTCACCTGTTCCAGGTCGCCTACCGCCATGCGGCGGATAATTAAGCTCTGCGCCGGGGGTTGTTCGCTCACGCCGGGATGGGTTCGGCCACGTGCAGGTAAATCGGCGCCAGGGAGATGACCTCGTCACGCTGGCCGTCCTGGAAGCGTTTCCAGGCCAGTTCGGCCAGCAGCGCCGGACGGCGAACGCTCTGCGCGGGAGAGGCGAGCAGCACATTCTTGCGTTTGCGTGCCAGCAGTTGGCGTTCATCGGCGGTCAGTTCGCCGCACACCAGGGTCGGTTTACGGATGCGGGCGGCCAGTTCTTCCGCGGTAGTGACCAGGGCTTCGCCGTCGCTTTTCCAATCTTCACCCTGGGCGGTGTACCAGCCCACGGCGAGACAGGTTAATTCATCTGGTTTGACGCCGCAGCGCCGCAGCAGTTCGTCCACCGCCGGAGCCAGCTCCACAGTGTGGTGGTTCTGGCTGGTCCAAACCATTTCACCCGCCACCTGCGCCCCGTCGTAAAGGGCCAGACCGACCCGCTGCGTGGAAGAATCAATAGCCAGCAGCATGTTTTAACCTCCAAATGAATGGCGGCGAAACTCCGCCATCATAGTCTCAAAACGCGCACCGTGTGGAAAAAACGTCATGGCGCGCTGTTCGTCGGCGATATATCGCATCTTGATCAGCAGGCGTTCTTTCGGCAAAGCCGGGTCAATCCGTTCCGGCCATTCCACAACCAGGGCGCCTTTCGCCAGCATCAAATCCAGGTCCAGGTCTTCGGCTTCCAGGTAGGAGCCCATGCGGTACGCGTCCAGGTGGTGCAAAATCGCGCCGTCGGGGCGGCGGTATTGATTCACCAGCACAAACGTCGGGCTGGCCACATGATCCAGCGATCCCCAACCCTGCGCCAGACCCTGCACCAGGGTCGTTTTTCCCGCGCCCAGGTCGCCCGACAGGCAGATCACATCCCCGGGTTGAAACAGGGCGCCCAGGCGCAATCCCAGGCGGCGGGTTTGCTCCGGGCTGCGGCTGAAAAATTCCAGCGTGTTTGAGTTGAGGATCGGCATACAGCATCCCTCCGCGTTATTCGGGTACGGCGTGCTTGATACCCAGGCGCTCGGCCAACACACGCGCGATCTCGCGTGCGGCATTCGGGCGGGCGTGTTCCAGCGCGGCCGGCGAGGCTCGGTCGGGTTCTTCAGGGTGGGCCCCCAGCGAGTTGCGCCGCGCGGCCGCCCCCAGGTCCGGTTCGGGCGCCCACACCCCGGCCTGCGATTCAACCACATAATCCACGTTGCCCTCTTCCTGGCCGGGGACGCGGCTGTACAGCACCACCGGCAGGCCGGCGATGAAGGCTTCGCAGATGGTGCCGGGACCGGCCTTGCTGACCAGCACATCAGCCGCCAGCATAAAATCGGGCATCTCGCGCACAAAGCCATACACGAAAGTGGGCGTGTTCCAGGCGCGTTCTTCCAGGCGGGCTTTTAATTTCTGATTGCGCCCGGCGATCACCACCAGGGCGGCCGGCAGGCGGGCGTCATCAATGGCCGCAGCGGTCTTTTCCAACGGCCCCATACCTTCACCGCCGCCCACCAGCACAATCACGGGCAGGTCCTGCGGCCAGCCGAGTTTGGCGCGCAGCGCCTGGCGGCTGCCGGCTTTCTGGCAGAAGCGGTCCGCCACAGGCAGGCCGATCACACGCAGACGTTCT
>CAYSBM010000595.1:0-2288 GCA_964429095.1 uncultured Solibacteraceae bacterium
GCCGCTATGGCCGTTCATGCGGTAGAGGTTGACACGGTAGGTCCAGCCGCCTGGTGCGGCGGCGATTTTCCAGAGCGCCGATGCGAGTTGTCGTGCGCCCAGCATCGCGTAGGGTTTGGGAGTGGTAGTCTGTTTGCTCGGTGTCATCGAAGTTGCAGTCTAAAGGGAGTTGTAAGGGGAAAAGGTGGCATGGAGAGCGGTCACGCGCTCTCCATGCCGGGTCAGATCAATGCACGAACTCCTCGCTGCCAAGCCAGCCGTTTTCGTTTGCGGTGCCCAGCCAGCAGCCGAGCAGCAGCACGGCGTCCACTACGTCCGGAGGAAACCTTCCCTCTTCCGGATTAAGCCGGAGGGCAGCAAGTTCCTCCACCAAAAAGTAGTTGTGGATGGCTAGCAAGGCCCGCCAGAGTGCTCTGGTGGGAAGTGGCGGTTGATCGACAACAAATTGTGTGTCTACTATGTCCATAGGTCTTTCTCCTTGTGGCTGCTGAAGGTGTGACCGAGGGGCTTCAGCAGCCGTTTTATGCCCCTCAGCGACGGTTGTGGCGTCGCGGTGAGGCACTGCGGAAAAAGGCCGGCTGGCGAACCAGCCGGCGGAAAACCAGGTGTAAAACCTGTCGAAAAACCGGCTCCGGTCTAGTACTCTTCCGGCAGGAGAATGGTCGTGACGGAACGATCGTGTTCCGTGATGACATAGAACTTCGTTCCGCCTGGAGTGACATAGCTGGAGAAGAGACGAAATCCGTGTTCCAGCGCGGCTTCGTTCTCCATCCGGTCATGCTCGTCCAGCTCACCCCAGTCGCCCGCCATGTGACGCAGAAGGCCCTTAATGGCCTCGTTCTGCGGCAGTTCGGCCGTCGCTCCTGGGGTAATCACGAGTCTTCCCGCCGGGAATTTCCCACCGGTGATGATCATGGTCATGGCTTACTTCCTCCCTGAGGAAATGCCGGCCGGATTGCATCCGGCCGGCGGTTTGGTCATCCGTTACTCGACTGCCTCGTCTGGGTCGGCTGGCACGTCTTGCCCCCAGATCCAGGCGTAAGCCATGTCCACGACCTTGGCCACGATGGGGAGGTCATCTCGGCGATAGGTCGAGGTGTCCTTCCATTGGTCCCCATCCTTGTAGAGACGCGAGACCGTGACGTTGAACCAAACCTGCCGATTCTCGGTTTCGTTGGCCCAAATCGCGGCCCGGATGCGTCCCAGGCGGATTTCGTGAACCGGTTTTTGCTTTTGTTGTGCCATAAGCACTCCTGTGGTATACGGTCCGAGAGCGATTCCTCTTGCCCGTCGGACCAGGTTGTCTAACAGCAGCGGCGTCCATCACCGCTGCAACTCAAGTTGTGGGCTGTCCTCGGACAGCCCGAAAACCGGACAGAAAAACCTTCAGGCAAACCTACCGACGGGCACGTCTGTCAGCCGTGCGCGTGCGATACGCATCTCGTGCCTGCGTTACGACTTTCAGCAGGGACTCCAGTTCCTCCTCCGGGATGAACTCCGAGAGGAAGAACTTCTGGCTTCCTGCCTTCCAGCGTCCGAAGCGGACGACGAATTCGCCGCTACGGAAGCCTCCGGCGGGATACACCAGCCCCTCGACGTTGTGGTCGCGGTAACGATTCACTTCCTGAGGAAGCGGGCCTTCGTGAAAGGGCATTCCGCACTCACGGCAGAAGCGTTCGTCTACCTTGAGCGGGAACAACGATCGCCACGGCCACTTCAGTCGCCAACGCTTTCTGTTGTTGCGGACACGAAACATACTGGTTCTCTCCAGTGATTCGGCGTGCTTGCGCTCCCCAGAGCGTCAGGCTCGCCTACGGTTTGCTAAGGTACGTCGCCCGTTGTTTTTCCGTGCTCCAGGGCCAGGAGCGATTGACACCCACGGACGGGAGTCAAGGAATATCACGTGGTCGGGGTATCTCCTTTCAGCGGGAGGAGGTGATCAGCGGCAAGAGTTCGGGTAGTGCCACCACCTGCACCGGCACGCGGAGGGCATCCCGAACCAGGGATTCATAGATTCGCCGGGCCTTTTGGCGAAAGACGGTCAAAACGGTGATCTCGAAGCGGCCGGCCTGGATGAACTGCCTGAAGCCGGGGTGGTGCAGGTGCTGGCCGATGTCGTCGCGGACCGATTCGACAACGCGGTCCCAACGGCCGCGGCGTCCGGCGTCGACGCGGGCCAGGCCAAGACGACCCGATCCGGCCGGGTCGAAGTAATACCCGTTGGGCAGTCCCGGCCGATGCAGGGCGGGAAACCCCCGGGCGATCTCCTCGGCGCTGAGCTGGTGTCG
>CAYSBM010000596.1:0-2282 GCA_964429095.1 uncultured Solibacteraceae bacterium
AAGACAAATCCGAGCCACAGCGCGACAACCGCACTTGTTCATGGAACGATTCCATGAAAACCTAGGACACCTCCCAAGGCCAGGCACACGAGCAGGACGCGAGCTGCGAATTTTCATGCAATCAGCGGACCATTACGCTTCGCCGCCCCCGGCGGACCCGCACAGCCGGCGCTAACTCGTTGTTATTCCCGAAGAAATTATAACGCCAAAACATTCCTCCGACGCAATGTTTTTCTCCTCGTGTCACTGCTGCTGTGGCCAATCGCGACACAGCTTCTGCGCGCGCCCGTCAAAGCGTCCTCAAATGGAAACCGCCGTCCACGTTCAGCACCTGACCGGTCGAGTAGTCCAGCAGGCCATCAGCCACTGCCCGCACGGCCAGCGCGATGTCGCGGGGTGCGCCCATCCGTCTCTGAGGAAGCAGCCCGGCGGCGATCCTCTCCTCGTACACCTTCTCCACCGCGGCGATCATATCCGTACGGATCACTCCCGGGCGGATCTCAAACACCTTTACGCCATCGGCGGCCAGCCGCGCCGCCCACAGCGCCACCGCCATGCTGAGGCCGGCCTTTGAAATGCAATATTCTCCCCGGTTCACCTAGGCAGTGTACGAGGAAATCGACGTGACAAACACGATCCGGCCTCCTGCTTGCTCCTTCATCCAGCGCGCCGCCTGCTGGGTCAGAAAATACGGGCCCTTCAAGTTGGTGGAGATCACCTCATCGAAGCTTTCCTCGGTAGCCTCCAGGATGTCGCGGCGTTCACGTGGCGCCATGCCGGCGTTGTTCACGAGCAGGTCCAGGCGCCCAAGTCTTTCCCGCGCGAACTCAACCAGCGCGCGGCGGTCCTCGGCGCTGGATACATCGCATTGAAAAATCTCGCAGCCCGTCTGTGCACGCAGCGATTCGGCGGCATCCAGCCGCCCGCGGTAGGTAGCCAGCACCCGGTGCGTCTTGGCGAGTTCCACGGCGATGCCGCGTCCGATGCCGCGGCTTGCTCCGGTTACGATTGCAGTCGCTTTTTCCCTAATTTTCATCCGCAAGGAAGCCTTTATCCGGCTTGACTTCGTCGCCGCAGCTTGTCCAGCAGCCTCCCGGCCACGGCGGCTCCTTCTTGCAAGGCGCGTTCGTAAGCCAGTTGACGCTCGGCGCGGCTCAACCCGTATCCCAAGCGGCTATAGCGGTCCAAACCCAGGCCCACCACATATGTTCCGGCAAAAGCGATGGCCGCCTTGGGAATCAGACCCGCGCCGAAGGGGATCTTGCCCGCCAACTCTCGCGCCAGAGCGCGCCAGCCGAAAGCCGCGGCGACAATGGCACCGATCTGCCCCCGCTGCTCGCGGTAGCCCACCGGCTGGTCGCTGGCGGCGGCGATCAAGAACGCCATGCGGATCTGGTTGACCGTCAGAAAAGCCGTGTCGGAGGCGAATTCACCGATGACCCACGGCATCGTCAACAGGCTGGGTACCAGGCCAGGCAGCGCGGCAGCCAGAGCAAACAGCGCGTTCTCTTCCGCTATAGTGCGTATCACCCGATTCACCACCGGCTGGCGGAACGGGAAAAGATGCCGCGCCAGAGGCAGCCCCAATTCCTCGCGCTCCCGCAGGATTTGCGTCACGGTACGCTCCGGATTCCGCGGTGAGAAGCTGAAAGCCTCCGGCGGCGCAGGCAGGCTTTCCTCGTAAATTTCCAGATCAAACACCTCGGGCGCACCCGCATCACCCACGCGGTACAGCAGCGACGCTGTTTCCCAACGCTTGCTGCGCGAGATGGCCGCGGGGGCAAAATAGTCCTCCATGGCGTTATAGCCCTGGCTGGAGGTGGCTACCAAGCCGATGCGGATGGGACGCTCGGCGGCCTGACGAATGTCGCCGGGGTTCAGCCTCGCCACCGCCTTCCGAATTTGCTGGAGAAAAGCGCCAGGCACGTGACCGCCCTCAAATTGGGTGCTCGGCTTGCCGCAGCTTAAACATGACTTGAATCGACTTTCTCCATTCTACTGCCAGTCCGATGCGCTCCACTTCGACGGCGGGAGAAAAGTACCGCAGGATGGTTTCGGTTTTGGGATGGAATTCGAGCGCCGGAGCGACCAGCAGCAGCCGCGGCAGCTCAGCACGCAGTTCCATGCCTGGAAAGTAGCCCCGGGCGGCGAATTCGCCGCGTTCCAGATGCCACACAACCCGCATCCAGTAGTCCAACGCTTGCAGCGGCAGATGGATGTCTTCGCTGGCTTTCAGCTCGATAACCGCCAGCCGGCCCGAGCGGTCCACAGCCACCAGGTCC
>CAYSBM010000597.1:0-2279 GCA_964429095.1 uncultured Solibacteraceae bacterium
CTCATCGGTATGCCCGGTTCCCAACCTCCGTCGGTGCTCTTGATTACCACTTCTTGCAACTTGGTGGCCAGCGGTACACGTTCGCGGCCCATTATCATGACCTCCTCACAAGCTATCGGCAGCCGCCAGCGCGGCGATTGGGGCGGGCTCATTCTGTTGGGTAAAGCGCCCATTAACGAGGCCAGCGGTTCGCTTTCCATAGAAGGTTTGCCGGAACTGGATGAAACCAAGTACGGCGGCAACGATCCGGAGCATAGCTGCGGCATCCTGCGTTACATCCGCGTAGAATTTGCTGGCGCATTGCTGCGGCCCAACGAAGAAACCAACTCCTTCACCTGGGGTGGCTGTGGCCGGGGTACCATCGCCGAGCATCTGCAAGCGCACTACGGATTGGACGACAACTTCGAATGGTTCGGAGGCACCAACGACGCTAAGTACTTGGTTTCCACCTATCCTGCCGATGACCATGTGGATGTCCAAATCGGTTATAACGGCCGCATTCAGCATGTGGTCGCAGTCGCCAATGAGGATCTCTCAAACCGCGGCATCGAAGCCGACAACTGGGAAAAAGACTATGCCGCCCGCCCTCTTGGCAAGGCGCAGATGTGGAACATGACCTTCGTAGGCGGGGGCAACCGGGGCTTTGATGAAACCAACGCTCCCTGCCTGTATTTCCGCCGGTGAGCGGGCGGAAGCTACAATAACATCGTCTGCTACAACTGGGTCACACGCGGTTTGGGCGTCGATAATTTCGATAGCATCGCTCCCAATATCTCCAGCGGCGACTTCTCCATGAACGGCATTTTGCTCTGGGACAACGGCAAGAATGCCAACCGCACGAACACCTTGGCCGACCAGGTTGTTGAAGCCATGCAACCCTTCGCCCAGGGCCTGTCCGGCAAAGGGTTGAACTTCATGGTTGCGGACCCGCAGATGCGCCGTCCTCTGGAACGCAATGATCCGGACTTCCGTCCTCTGCTGGGTTCCCCACTGTACCGGGCTAACTGGGTTCAACCACCTGATGACGGCTTTTTCGACCAGTGGGCCAGATGGCTGGGCGCCTTTGGCGACGTCGATTGGACTGAAGAATGGACCACTTGGCTTCAAGAACAGGACATAAAACCGTAAGGTGATTGTTCCTTGCAATATCCGGAGCCCCGAAGCCGCCTCTGACTGCGGGGCTCCTGTTGTTTTTGCGCTGTGATCCCGTTGCCCGGTTAGAATGAAAGAAGCCCCTCGGGAGACAACCGTGGCCACCCGGATTTTCTTGAAGATCTCATTCGCTGTGCTCGCGGTGCTCGCTGTGGGCATGGTGGCGGTGGATGTGCTGGTCTCCAGGCTGGCTGAGTCGAGCTACATTGAGACCCGGACGCGGGACTTGGCGGAAAAGGCCGCCGTGCTGCTGGCCTCCGGCGCGATCGATCTTCAGAACCCTTCCGAAGCCGGATTGCGCGAACTGGCGCACGCCTCGGTCGCACGCCTCACGCTTATTTCCGCCGACGGCAAAGTGGCCTACGATTCCGAGGCGCAAGCCGGGCGCATGGAGAACCATCGCGGGCGGCCGGAATTCCAGCACGCCTTGCGGGGCCAAATGGGTGTTGCGATCCGGCGCAGCCCCACCATGGGTGTGAACTTTCTTTATGTGGCCCAACCGATGCCCGGGGGCGCACTACGTCTGGCTGTGCCGCTAGCCGACATCGAAGCCCGGATTTCGGCCGTGCGGCGCCGTCTGTGGAGCGCTTCTTTGCTGGCGCTAATACCGGCGGTAAGTCTGGCGGCTTGGTTTGCGCGTTCGGCGGCGCGCAGCCTGGCGCGCATCATCCATCAGGCAGGCGAGCTGGCGTGCGGCAATTTCCAGGCGCGCATCCCCCCAGGGGGCGGCAAGGAATTAAGCTTGCTCGCCGAGAAGCTGAACGAGACTGGCGAGAGGCTGCAAAAGGTCATCCAGCAACTCGAGCACGAGCAGCAAAGCCTGGAATGTCTCGAACGCATACGCAAGGATTTCGTTATCAACGTCTCGCACGAACTGCGGACGCCTCTGGCCTCCATTCAGGGCTATGCGGAGACCTTGCTCGACGGCGCCTTATACGACCAAGAAAACAATGTCCGGTTTCTTACCATCATCCAGCAGAATGCCGCGCGGTTGGGGCGTCTGGTGGCCGATATTATGACCTTGTCGCGCGCCGAACTGAAAACGCAGAAGTTTCAGTTCGCCTCGTATTCCGCTCTGCGCCTGCTGGAAGCAGCCGTCGACACCATGCGTCCGGCGGCGGAGAAGA
>CAYSBM010000598.1:0-2278 GCA_964429095.1 uncultured Solibacteraceae bacterium
TCCTGCAAGCGAGGGAACAGGGCAAAGACCCGATCGAAGTCCCGCCGGATACCCTGCCGGTCTGTTTTCCAACGTAGCCAGGCCGCCAGTTGCAGGTTCTCCTCAACACTCAGGTTGGCGAAGATGCGGCGGCCCTCCGGCACGTGGGCAATGCCCATCTCCACGATCTTGTCCGCAGGGGTCGTTGTAATGCTCTTGCCCATGAAATTGATCTCACCGATGTGAGGCCGGACGATGCCGGAAATGGTCCGCAGGGTCGTCGATTTGCCAGCCCCGTTCGCGCCGATCAGAGTCACGATCTCTCCCTCGTCGACGTGGAACGAAATGCCCTCCAGCGCTTTAATTGCGCCGTAAGCCACGTTCAAATTCTTCACTTCCAGTAACATCAAGCCGCCTCCCCCTCGTCCTTGTCTTCAGCGCCGCGGTCTGCCTCAAACACCCTGGGATTCTGCTGAATCTCTTCCGGCGTACCGCGCGCGATGATTTCTCCGAAGTCCATCACCACGATGTGCGGACACACGCCCATGATCACCCGCATCTGGTGTTCGATCAACAGGATAGAAATCTTGAAATGCTCGTGGACCCACTTGATGAGATTGATTAACTCTTCGACTTCTTGTGGGTTCATGCCCGCCGCCGGCTCGTCCAGCAGCAGCAATTTCGGGTCCGCGGCCAGCGCGCGGCAGATCTCCAGGCGTCGTTGTTGGCCGTAAGGCAGGCTAGACGCATCTTCGTAAGCCCGGTCCGCCAGGCCGAACAGTTCAAGCAATTCCAACGATTTCTGTTCGAACTCTCTCTCTCCCCTAGACTCACATTATCGATTACCGGCAGCGCGCCGTATAGCCGTAGAGTTTGAAACGTCCGGGCAACGCCCAACGCCGACACAGCGAAGGGCGGTAGGCCGACCAGCTCACTCCCCGCCAGTTTGACGCTACCGTGAGTGGCTTTATACACCCCAGTCATAAGGTTAAAGACGGTCGTCTTGCCCGCGCCATTGGGACCAATCAGTCCCATCAGCTCGCCCTCTTCCATCTTCAGGTTGAAATCGCCGACAGCCCGCAGTCCACCGAAATAGTGGGTCAATCCGCTAATTTCGAGAATTGTCGCTGCCATTCCCTTACTCCTTCACCTTCTTCTTGATGATGAACGGCAGTTCGCTCTGCATCAATCCCTTCGTCCAGAAGATCATGATAATAACCAACAAAACCGGACCGAGCACCAATCGCCACACCCCGATAGGCCGCAACACCTCTTGCAGGATCGTCCAAATCACAGCCCCCAACGCTGTGCCGGTGATGCTGCCCACACCGCCCAGGTAGATCATAATCATGAAGTCGAAGGATTTGAACACGTTGAACATGGGCGGGTTGATGAACTGCACGTGGAAGCCGAGCAGCGCGCCGTGCTAGAGCGCCTGCAGGCGGATATTGGCGCAGCGCTGGAGCGCTGCCAGGAGGAGGAGCCCGAGGCGGCCCTGCTGCCGCGCCTGAACGAGGCGGTGGAGGAGTTCGAGGTTTCGCACCCCAACCTGACCACCGCCATCGGGCAGGTGATGGATATTTTGAGCCGTTCGGGGATTTAGGGGGTTATTTTTCGGCCACAGGCAGGTCGGCGAGATTGCCCTGCAGGTCGATGTGCTGGCTGGCAACCCACCAACCCACGTCCACGCCGCGGTAGGCGTCGGCGGCGAGGCGCAGCCATTGGCTGTCGGTCGAGCGGGCGTCGAACAGGCGGCAATCGCCCTGCACCAGGCCGCCGGGCACGCTGTATTTTTCGCCGGGGCCGCTGCGGATGCGCAGCGAGCGGGCGCTGACGCAACCCTGCAGCCGCCCGGCGGGGAGCGAGGTGGCGGTGGCTGCGCTAACCGGGAACTCGGCGGGCGCAGCAGCCGTGGCACGTGCAGCAGCCGTGGCACGTGCAGCAGCCGTGGAGCCTGTGGAGGCGGAGGGGGTAAAAGCCTTGGCGATCAGATTGTTGAATTGATCTTTGGTGAGCATGCCCACGCGCACCTGGCGGATAAAGCCCTGGCCGTCGATAAAGAAGGTGGTGGGGAAGGCGCCGACGCGGTATTGGTTGGCCACGGCGCCGTCGGTGTCGAGCAGCAGCGGGAAGGTGAGCTGCTGATCCTGGGCGAATTCGGACACGGTTTGGGCCGATTCTCCGTTGTTGACGGCCAGGATGACGAGGCCATCGGGTGCGGCGGCTGTGTGGAGGGCCTGGAGATCGGGTATTTCCAGGCGGCAGGGGCCGCACCAGGTGGCCCAGAAATTCAGTATCA
>CAYSBM010000599.1:0-2270 GCA_964429095.1 uncultured Solibacteraceae bacterium
ACATCGAGACCTTCGGCTGCCAGATGAATGTGCACGATTCCGAGAAGGTCTGCGGCGTGCTTACGCGGCGCGGCTACCGCGAAGTGGAGACACCGGATGAAGCCGATCTGGTGATTTATAACACCTGCAGCGTGAGGGATAAGGCGGAACGGAAGGTCTACAGCCGGCTTGAGCAATTCAAGCGCGGCGCGGGCCAGGGTAAGATGTTCGCCGTCTTGGGATGTGTGGCTCAGCAGGAAGGCGAGCGCATTTTCGAGCGCGCCCCGCATGTGGGCCTGGTGTGCGGCTCTGCCAGCTATAACCGCTTGCCGGAACTGCTCACGCAACTGGAAACCGGGGCCCGGCGCTTAACCGGGCTCTCCATCCAGACCGGCGAAACGTTTGAAATTCCTTACGCCCGGCGTGACAACCCCCACCGCGCCTACATTACGATCATGGAGGGATGCAGCAAGGATTGCGCCTACTGCGTGGTGCCGTTTACGCGGGGGCCCGAGCGCAGCCGGACGTCGCGCTCGATCCTGGAAGAGGCTGCACGGCTGGCTGATGAGGGTTACACCGAGATCCAACTGCTGGGGCAGAATGTGACCAGCTACCGGGACCCCTCCGGCGCGGTGAAAGGACTTGCCGAACTGCTGGACGCCGTGGCGCGCACGCCTGGTTTGCGGAGGGTCCGCTTCACCACCTCCCACCCGCGCGATTTTGACAAAGACATCGTCGAAGCGATCGACGCCAACCCGGTGCTGGCCAATCACGTGCATCTGCCTGTGCAATCGGGCTCGACACGCGTGTTGGAGCGGATGCGCCGTCATTACACCCGCGACGAGTATCTGGAGCGCATCGGCTGGATCAAAGCCGCCCGCAGGCGCATCGCCATTTCGACCGATATGATCGTCGGCTTCCCGGGCGAAACGGAAGCCGATTTCTTCCAAACGCTCTCGCTGGTCGATTTAGTGCAATACGATTCCATGTTCAGTTTCAAGTACTCGCCCCGTCCCGGCACGGCGGCTCTGGAGTTAGACGGCCAGGTGCCGGATGGCGAAAGTGGGGCGCGTTTGATCCAGCTTCAGGAAAAGCTGCGCGCGATTCAGCTCCGCCGCCATGCCGAACTGGTGGGAACGGTCGAGGAAGTGATGGTGGAAGGTTACAACCAATCTACCGCGCAGTGGATCGGGCGTACGATGGACAACCGGATCTTGAATTTCGTTCACACTTCCGGCGGTGCTGTGCCCCGTCCCGGCGGGTACGCGCGCGTGCGCGTCACCAGGGCCGGGCCGAACTCTTTGGCCGGAGAGAGCGTGGATTTGCTCTAATGGAGGTGGGGACGGCGATGGAAATCGAGATGAAAATCCGGGGGCTGATGATGGACCCGGTGACGAATATGCCGCTTGTCATCCTGAAGGACGTCAACGGCAACACCATTCTGCCCATCTGGGTGGGAGTTTTTGAGGCTAATGCCATCGCGCTGGAAATCGAGAAGGTTTCGACGCCGCGGCCCATGACGCACGATCTGATCAAGAACCTGCTAATGGGATTGGAGACTGGTGTGCGGAAAGTGGTGGTCAACGAGCTGAAGGATGACACCTTCTACGCGGTAATCTGGCTGGAGAGGAATGGCGAGCTGATCAGCGTGGACTCGCGTCCCAGCGACGCGCTAGCTCTTGCGCTGCGCCTGGATTGCCACATCTACGTCGAAGAGACGGTGCTGAAAACTTCGAAAGCCACCGGGTCGGCTTCCGACAAAGTCACCAGCGAGGAATTGCGCCGCTGGCTGGAAAACCTGAACGACGAAGACCTCGGCCGTTACAAGATGTGAACCCTCCGGCCGCTTGCGATCCTGACAGAAAAGCCCGCCCGAGGGTGTACACCCATGAGGCGGGCTGCTGCTCCCACAAATGCGGCTCAACCGCTATTTCTTTGTGGGGACCTTTTTCTTTGCAGCGGGGGCTTTCTTTGCCGGCGGCGGAGGAGCAGGCCAGTTCTTCAGCTTTTCGGGCTCAACCTCCACGGTCAGATTAAACGGCTCACGAGTGAATGCCACCGGAATTCCTTCAAACTCGATCTCGGTGCCCGCCGGAGCCATGGCGGCGCCCTTCGGCGGATTCTCCCGCTTCAAAGTGAATTCCGGCACATCGGCTTTCTCCACGCCGACAACAATTTCCTTAGGGAACTTGGCAGGCTTGTGTGAGATGACCTTGGCTTTGAGCGGCGGCAATGCCGTATCCTTCACTTGTTGGGCGATGTACTGCTCACCCTCCGGGCCACCCAGTTCC
>CAYSBM010000600.1:0-964 GCA_964429095.1 uncultured Solibacteraceae bacterium
ACTACTGGCAGGCTGCCTGGGATGGGGCTCAAGTGGCCGGCAGCACCCTGGCCCAGATCGATGAAAATGAACACCAGGAGTTGAACCTCCAGCGCGGGCTGACGGAACATGTCTTTGTGCGCCCGCCGTGGCGAAAACGCGGCCTGGCTGCCGCACTGATCACCCACGCCCATCAAATTTTGAAAGAGCACGGCATGAAGGAAACCGAATTGGGTGTTGACTCGCAAAACGAATCCGCGGCGTACGCGCTGTACCAGCGTTTGGGGTATAAGACGTTTTCGGTTGACACCTGGTACCGCAAACCGCTGGAGGAAAATGAGCTCGCGATCTGAAACGGTCGAACAGATCATCGCCAGAATACCGGCCTGGCAAGATGCCCGGCAAATCACGCATGAACGCATCGCCGGGCTGACCAATGCCAACTACTGCGTGACGGTGGATGGCGAGCGGTATGTGTTGCGGGTCAGCGGCGAGAACACGCAGCAGCTCGGCATTGACCGCTGCCATGAATTGGCAGCGCTGCAGGCGGCCGCGGCCGCCGGGATTGGCCCCGCCGTGGTGGCGTTCCTGCCGCCGGCAGGCCACCTGGGCACCCGCTTTGTGGACGGCCGGATATGGAGCGCGCATGAATTCCGCACTCCGGAGCATGTGCGCCTGCTGACCGACACGGTAAAACGAATTCACAGACTGCCCTCCAACGGGGCGTTTTTCTCGCCCTTCCGGCGCGTGGAACAGAACCTGGCGACCGCTTTCAAATTCAGCGCGGAAAGGCCCGAAGGGTTTGAGTGTTTCATGGCAACCATGCTGGAAGTGCACGCCGACCAGGCCAGCGATCCGCTCAAATGGCACCGTTTCTGTCACAACGACCTGGCTTCGGTAAATTACCTGTTCAGCGACACGGAACAGCGCATCACGGTGCTGGATTGGGAGTTCGCCGGGGTGAGTGATATTTACTACGCCCTGG
>CAYSBM010000600.1:974-2267 GCA_964429095.1 uncultured Solibacteraceae bacterium
CTGCGTCTCGTACACGCACGACAGCGACGGCCCGATTTCTCAGCAGCTGGAAGAGGTAATGCTGGAACACTATTTTGGCGAAGTCACGCCTTTCCGCTGGCGGCGGCTGCAGGGCATGAAATTCATGCTAATGCTGTTCAGCGCCACCTGGGGCCTGGCGCAGTACGCCATGCAGCAGGCCGGGCTGATCTCGCCGCCGCAGGATTTTGACTACCTAGAATTCGCGCGGTATGTATGCGAATATGATCTGCTCCAACTACAGGAACAGTACGAATGTTTGCCCGCCAAACCAACCCGCCATTTGAACGTCCGCGCGCTGGTGGATTAGGGCAGATAATAAGATCTCTCGCAAAGCCGCAAAGCGCGCATAAACAACTTTCTTTGCAATATTGGCGCCGTGGGGTGAGGATTTACTGCAACCCGCTCTACGGATGCCAGTCTGAAGACCGGATCAAAACGACAGCCCCTCTCTTTTCAGAAAGGGGCTGTGAATATTTTTTTACTTCCCGGCTTCGTGGAACTCACCGTCGATCACATCGCCGTCCTCAGGCGGGGTGTTAGCCGCCCCGGCCGGGGTCGCTGCGCCTTGCCCTGCCGCCTGCGCGCCTTGCAGCGTGCGGGTTAGCCCAGACTGCAATGCTTGCGTCACGCTGCGAATGTGATTCAGGTCTTCGCTGTTCAAAGCGCCGCGCACATCGGCGATTTGCTTCTCCAGGGCGGCCTTTTCCGCCGCCGGGATGCGCTCACCCTGTTCGCGCAGAGCCTTCTCAGCCTGGTAAACCATAGTATCGGCCATATTGCGCGCCTCGATCAGTTCTCGGCGGCGGTCATCATCAGCCTTGTGCTGACTGGCTTCATTAACCATGCGCTCGATGTCGCTCTTGCTCAGGTTGGTCGAGGCGGTGATGGTCACTTTTTGCTCGCGGCCGGTGGCCTGATCTTTGGCGGTAACGTTCAAAATGCCGTTGGCGTCCAGGTCAAAGGTCACCTCGATCTGCGGTATGCCGCGCGGAGCGGCGGCGATGCCGTCCAGGCGGAAGCGGCCCAGGCTCATGTTGTCGGCCGCCATGGGGCGCTCGCCCTGCAGCACATGCACATCCACCGCCGACTGGTTATCCTCAGCCGTTGAGAAGACCTGCGACTTGCGCACCGGGATGGTGGTGTTGCGCTCAATCAGTGGGGTCATCACGCCGCCCATCGTTTCCACGCCCAATGAGAGCGGGGTCACATCGAGCAGCAACACGTCACGCACCTGGCCAGAAAGCACACCACCCTGCATGGCCGCGCCGACCG
>CAYSBM010000601.1:0-2261 GCA_964429095.1 uncultured Solibacteraceae bacterium
GAGATTGTCTATCTCATCGAGGGCTATACCAGGGACGAGATCCCGGACTACCAGATGTCCGCTTTCCTGATGGCAGTTTTCTTCAGGGGTATGACGGACCGGGAGATCGCCGCACTGACCGATTGCATGCTGCGGTCCGGCGAAACGGTGGACTTGTCCTCAGTGCCGGGAGTCAAAGTGGATAAACACTCCACCGGGGGCGTGGGCGACAAGACTAGTCTGATTGCCGCCCCGCTGGCTGCCGCCGCCGGCGTAGTAGTTCCCATGATTTCCGGCCGCGCGCTGGGGCACACCGGCGGCACCCTGGACAAACTGGATTCCATTCCCGGCTTCCGCACCGACTTGACCATAGACGAATTTCGGGAACAGCTAAAGGCTCTGGGGTTGGCCTTCACCGGCCAGACGGTGGAGATCGCTCCGGCAGACGGTAAGCTGTACGCGCTGCGCGATGTAACCGCTACGGTGGAGTCCATTCCCCTGATTGCTTCTTCCATTATGTCCAAGAAGCTGGCTGCCGGCTTGGACGCCATCGTCCTCGATGTGAAATGCGGCTCCGGCGCATTCATGAAGAAGCAGATGGATGCGCGGCGGCTGGCGCAAGCGATGGTGGGCATCGGCCGGCGCATGGATAAGCGCGTGCAGGCTTTGATCACGGACATGAACCAGCCGCTCGGCTACGCCATTGGCAACGCGCTGGAAGTGATGGAAGTTTCGCAAACCCTGCAAAACGCGGGACCGGTGGACCTGACGCGCCTGTCGCTGGAGTTGGCCGCGCGTATGATCTTCCTGGGCAAAGCGGCAACCACGCTGGACGAGGCGCGCGAGATCGCGCAAGCACGCTTGTTGGACGGCTCGGGTTACCGCAAGTTCAAGGAAGTAATCAAGGCCCAGGGCGGCAACCCTCAGGTGCGCGCTAAGTTTGAACTGCTGCCGACTGCCCTGGGCGCCCGAGAAATCACCTCGCCGCGCACCGGTTACGTCACCGCTATCAACGCCGAGGATATCGGCCGGGCTTCGGCCATGATTGGCGCCGGACGCACCAGGAAAGAGGACGTGGTGGACCCGGCGGTGGGCGTCATCCTGGAAGTGAAAGTCGGGCAGCGCGTAGAGGCGGGCGGCGTTCTGGCGCGCCTCTATTACACCAAGGAAGAAGGTTTGGACGAAGCCGCGGATCTGATCGAGGACGCATTCCGGATTTCTGGCTCGCCCGCCGAAGAACGGGCCCTCATTCTCGAAGTGGTCGGGTAGGCCTTCCGGTATGGGGCGCTTCACCGGTCTGCTGGGGCTGGCGGCAATCTTGCTGGCGGCCGCCCTGGCGTCCAAACACAAGCGCGCCATCCGTCCGGGACTGGTCGCCTGGGGATTGGGTCTGCAATTCGCCTTCGCCTTTCTGGTGCTCAAAACGGACTTCGGAAAGCTTTTCCAATACGCCAGCGCCGCGGTGAACGCGCTGCTGGCTTACGCGGAGGCCGGCAGCCAGTTTGTGTTCGGCCCGCTGGGGAGCAAGACCGGGCCTTTTGGCGTGGTGTTTGCCTTCCAGGTGCTCCCTATTGTCATCTTCATCGCCTCGTTTTTCGCCATCTTGTACTACTTCGGCGTCATGCAGGTTTTCGTGCGCGGCATGGCATGGCTGATGCAGAGGGTGATGGGCGCCAGCGGCGCCGAATCTACAAACGTAGCCGCCAGCATTTTCATGGGACAGACCGAGGCTCCCTTGACCATCCGGCCGTTTCTGGCCAACATGACCGAATCGGAGCTGTTCACCGTGATGACCAGCGGCATGGCCCATGTCTCCGGGGCGGTCATGGCCGCCTATGTCAAGATCGCCGGCGTGGACATCAAGCATCTGCTGACGGCGGTGATCATGACTGCTCCGGCCACCATCATGCTGGCGAAGATCCTCATCCCTGAAACCGGCACGCCGGAAACGGCGGGCAAGGTCGAGGTGCGGGTGGAGCGGCCGGGGGTGAATGTAATTGACGCCGCGGCGCGAGGCGCGGGCGACGGTCTGCACCTGGCGCTCAACATTGGCGGCATGCTGATTGCCTTTCTCGCGCTGATCGCCATGGTGAACGGCATGCTCGGGTGGGCCCACACTTTGCCGTTGTTGGGATGGCTTCCGGCGTCGCTGGAGACGCTGTTCGGTTATCTTTTTGCTCCGGTGGCGTGGTTGATGGGTGTGAGCTGGAAGGACGCTTTCACAATTGGCAACCTGCTCGGAACCCGGCTGGTGCTGAACGAGTTCGTGGCCCTGGAATACG
>CAYSBM010000602.1:0-2242 GCA_964429095.1 uncultured Solibacteraceae bacterium
CGATGGTTTCGCCCGAGCGTGTGGTGATGGCGTGCGACAGCCGCATGCCCACCAGACCCGGCGACACCTGCCAGAAAAACTTCTTGTCGCGAATAACGATTTTGTCGATGCGGTAAAAGGCGCGGAGGATTTCCTCGTCGGTTTTCAAACCCAGCGCGCGCAGAAAGACCGTCCCGTAGAACTTGCGCTTGCGGTCGATCCGCACATAGAGAAGGTTCTTGTTGTCGTATTCAAACTCGACCCAGCTTCCACGGTAGGGGATGATCTTGCCCAGAAAATAACCTTGCGCCGGCACTCTCTCGAAGAACACTCCCGGGGAGCGGTGCAATTGGCTGACAATGACGCGTTCGGTGCCGTTGATGATAAAGGTGCCGTTGTCGGTCATCAACGGAATCTCGCCGAAAAAGACCTCTTGCTCCTTGATGTCCCGCACGGTCTTGGCGCCGGTCTCTTCGTCTTTGTCGTAGACCGTGAGCCGGATGGTGACCTTCAGGGGGGCCGCAAAGGTCATGCCGCGCTCTTCACACTCGGCCACATCGTACTTGAGCTGCAAGCCCACCGGATCGCCGCAGCGGTTGCAGAAGGTCACGATATTCTTGTTGAAGGTCCCGCAGCGCGGGCAAAGCACATCGCCGGCCAGAAACGGGTCCGTGCGGATGGTGGCGCCGCAACTCGGATTGCGGCAGGTGGACCGCAGGTGGTGCAGCCCTTTCAGGTTGCCGCACTTGCACTCCCAGTTGCCGATCGAGTAATCCACAAATTCCAACTGCGACAGCCCCCGGAAATCGCTAATGGGGAACACGGAGTTGAAAACGCTTTGCAAGCCCGTATCATCACGCTCGCTCGGCAAGAGATCCATCTGCAAGAAACGCTCGTAGGACTGTTTCTGGACCTCGATCAGATTCGGGATGGCGATCGAAGCTTTGATCTTGGAAAAATCAATCCGTTCGCGGGTGGCGCCGTTGGCCTGATTCTGCATTATCCACTCCTCCAGGACCGTTCGTTGCGGCCCCGGTGTCAGCGTAAGAACTCAAACGCAAAAGCGGGCCGCCCGGGCGCAAGGCCCGGCCGCTCGCTAAAGTCCTGAAACACGGCCAGGGGTCTATGGAAATCCGGCACGAGAGGTTCATGCTGCCGGCAAAGGGGAGCGGAGAACCGCTTGAGATAGGAACGCTCGCTGCGCTCCCTCCCCTGGATACAGCGATAGTTGGTACACTTCCGGGCAGTTCTGGACAGAATGCTGCCGCATACGCGGAATGCGAGGTTCACAGGCGCAAGTTCCGGCTTCGACTCCGGCTGAGACACTTCAAGTGTATCAGACGCCTCCGGCCTCGTCAAACCGCGCCGTGAATGGGCGCCGGGACGAGCCATCACCCGCCCTACTTGATCTCGACGGTGGCTCCCGCCTCCACGAACTTCTTCTTGATCGCTTCGGCCTCTTCCTTGGAAACGCCTTCTTTGATAGGCTTCGGCGCGCCGTCCACCAGTTCTTTGGCTTCCTTCAGACCCAGACTGGTTACTTCGCGTACCGCCTTGATAACATTGATCTTGTTCGAGCCCACTGCGGCCAGAACCACGGTAAACTCCGTCTGCTCTTCCGCCGCCGGCGCCGCCGCTGCTCCTGCCGCCGGAGCCGCCACCGCTGCGCTTGCCGCCGCCGCGGATACACCCAGCCGTTCCTCCAACAATTTAACCAGCTGCGAGGCTTCCAGCAGCGTCAAACCCTGAATCTGTTCCGCAATCGCGTTAATGTCCGCCATTTCTCTAAACTCCTACTCGCTCAAATTCCTTCCGGTGTTCACCGAACGTCTCGTTAATTCGTAAACTTGTTTTCCTTGGTTCCCTGGTCGATCACCACCGCCAGGTTGCGCCCCACAGCGTTGATGGCTGCCGCCAGCCGCTGCGCCGGCGCTTGAATCAGGAACAGAACTTTGGCCAGCAACTCTTCGCGTGAAGGCAAGCTGGCAATTTCCTGGATGGCTTTTACGTCCACCACCCGGCCTTCAACCATGCCCGCCTTAAAGGTAAAACTCGCATTCACCTTGGCGTAGTTGGTGAGCGCCTTGGCCAGCGCCACAGGGTCGCCCGTAGTGTAGGCCATGGAGGTCATGCCCCGCAGGCCCTTTACCAGATCCGCCGCCGGCGTTCCCTCCCCGGCCTTTTCGACCAGATTGTTCTTCACCACCCGGTAGCTTGCCCCCGCCGCTCGCCCCGCCTTGCGCAGCTCGAAATCCTGCGGCAC
>CAYSBM010000603.1:0-2228 GCA_964429095.1 uncultured Solibacteraceae bacterium
CCTCATGCAGGCCATCGCCCGCGTGAACCGCGTTTTCAAAGACAAGCCCGGCGGCCTCGTGGTGGACTACATCGGCATCGCCAACGACCTGAAGGCGGCCCTCAAGATTTATGTCGACTCCAACGGCCGCGGCCAACCCAGCCGCAATGCCGAGGAGTACCTCGACGTGCTCCGCGCCAAGCTTGATGCCTGCCGCGCGCTCTTCCGAGCGGGAGGCGGCTTCGACTACTCCGGCTACGAAAAGAACCCCGTTGCCCTGATCCTCCCCGCCGCAAACCACATCCGCGACGACCGGAAACTGCCCGACGGCAAAAAGCGTTTCCTCGATCTGGTCACCGCCATCACCCGCGCCTTCGCCATCTGCGGCACGCTCGACGAGGCGGAGGAGCTGCGCACCGAGATTGCCTTCTTCAGCGCGGTCAAAGCCGCCATCGTGAAGTACACCTCGGTGGATCGTAAGTTGACCGAAGCCGAGAAACACTCCGCGCTCCGCCGCATCCTCGACAACGCCGTCGTCTCCGATGGCGTAGAAGACATCTTCGCCCTCGCCGGCATCAAGAAGCCCAACATCGGCCTGCTCTCGAAGGAGTTTCTGGAAGACGTCCGCGCCATGCCGCAGAAGAACCTCGCGGTGGAGTTGCTGGAAAAACTCCTGCGCGACGAAATCAAGGCGCACACGCGAACCAACGTCGTCCTGCAAAAGAAATTCGGCGACCGACTGCTGGAGGCGCTCCGCAAGTATCACAACAGGGCCATCGAAACCGCCCAGGTGATCGCGGAGCTCCTCGCCATGGCCGGCGACTTCAAAGACGCCCTCAGCCGCAACGAGGCGCTCGGGCTGAGCGCCGACGAGATCGCGTTCTACGATGCTCTGGCCGAACGCCCGGAAGTCCTCAAGACGATGGGCGACGCGACCCTCAAACAGCTCGCGGCCGAACTCACCGAACAGCTCCGCAAGAGCACGACGGTGGACTGGCAGGTGCGCGATACCGTCCGCGCCCAGATGCGCATCCTGATCAAACGCCTGCTCCGTAAATACAAATACCCGCCGGAAGGCCAGGAAGAGGCCGTCACGCTCGTGCTCCAGCAAGCCGAGGCGCTGGCGGATGATTGGAGCAAGGCGTAGCGCGCAGCGCCGTGCCCGACCTCCAGTGAAGGAACGCAGGCCTCCGGCCTGCGTGTCTATGCAGACTGGAAGTCTGCGCTACGACTGGCCTCTGGTTCAGCGAGCCGCTCAGGCGCCGGGAATCTGCTGGGGACAGCCCCCGCAGCAGATCCCCGGCAGAGCGCCCGCCGCGATTACGGCGGGCGGTGGGCCGACGTCAGGAGCGTTGCAGCGGCGCGTAGTGGTGGGTCGTCAAGGTCACCCACTTCCACCCGTCGGAAAACCGGTAGAGCAAAATGTAATCCGAGCAGGTGTGCACGCCGTGCTGGAAGAACCGCACATGGGCCATCGCCGTGTCGCCCGTCACCTCGATTTCATCGATGCTAAACGAGGCGCCGGGGAACATGGGGAACTTGCCGGCCTTCTTGCTCTGCCGGATGCCGTCGAGGATGGTCTGGCGCGTGAGAGGGACCACCTGATTTCCCTCCGGCAGCAGCACGGCATATTTCTCGTGGAGCGAGGCGGAGATGATCGCTTCGTCGCCCGTGTGGTACATGGCAGTCATTGCCTGCTCAATGGTGGTGGTCACGGCCTGCATGTCCGACACGCGGGCTTCGGCATCGGGTGCGGCACTCAGTGCGGCAGGAGCGGCGGTCCACAGCAGGGCTGCGGCGATCACGGTTGTGGCGAGTTTATTCATCATGGGGATAAAGGCTGGGTGGCTGTTCCGCAGGGTGGCCGTGGAGCGATCTGGCAACGCCGCTGCGGAGCCGGCCACTTGGCCATCCCTTGCGCCGCCTGTCCAGCCCGCGCTGCAACCGCGGCACCTCCGAAATAGACCAAACAGAGCTCCTGCCCGCCGCTGTGGGTGAAGCGCTGTTTCATGGTGGGCCGTGCCAAAGGAGCAAACTTTGCAATTTCCACACGCAGGAGCCGCAAATTCACGTTTGCCGCAAAAAAACGCGTTGGGCCATCGCCGACTGGATTTTCCGCCAACCCGGCCGCTGAGAGGAGCCCTCCCCTAGAATGGTCCTGTTCTGCGCACCCAATTCGGTCTCATCGCGCTCCGCTTCAGCATCTATCACGCGGGGGGCTTACTGGTCCGGCATCATGGCGTGAAGGT
>CAYSBM010000604.1:0-2224 GCA_964429095.1 uncultured Solibacteraceae bacterium
TAAGTACACGCCCTCAGGCGATTACGTGGTGGTGAAGTTCGCCCGCTGGGCCTTCGAGAAATTCCGCGGCGCCAGGGACGTCCTCGGCACGCAGATGCGCGCCGTGGGCGAAGTAATGAGCATCGGCAAGACGTATAAGGAGGCTTTGCAAAAGGCCATCCGTTCGCTGGAAATCGGACGCTACGGTTTCGGTTTCGCCAAAGATTTCAACCAGCGGCCCCTGGCTGAGCTCCTGGAAATGTTGAATGAGCCGACCAGCGAGCGGCAGTTCATCATGTATGAGGCTTTGCGCAAGGGCGCCGATACCGATCTGCTGGCGAAGAAAACGCATATTAAACGCTGGTTCATCCAGCAGATGAAGGAGCTGGTGGAGTTGGAGGAGCGAATTCTGCGCTTCCGAGGCCAGCCTCTTCCAGACGAGCTTCTCATCCAAGCCAAGAAGGACGGCTTCGCGGACCGCGATCTGGCCAAGTTGCTCGGCGTTGCAGAAGGCGACATCCGTAAACAGCGCGTGCGGCTGGGCATCGTGGAAGCCTGGCAGCCGGTGCCGGTGAGCGGCGTTGAAAACGCGGCTTATTATTACTCAACCTATAACGCGCCGGATCGCAGCGTGGCCAGTACGGGCAAGCCGAAGGTGATGGTGCTGGGTGGAGGCCCCAACCGCATCGGACAGGGGATCGAATTCGACTATTGCTGCGTGCACGCAGCTTTTGCCCTCCGCGAGGCGGGCTACGAGTCGATCATGGTGAACTGCAACCCGGAAACCGTCTCGACGGACTACGATACCTCCGACAAGCTTTATTTTGAGCCCCTCACGCTGGAAGACGTCCTGAGCATTTACGAAAAAGAAAAGCCGCGGGGAGTGATCGTGCAGTTCGGCGGCCAGACGCCGCTGAATCTCGCCAACGAGCTGGCCGCGGCGGGCGTGAAAATCTTGGGGACGTCGCCCGACACCATCGACTTGGCTGAAGACCGCGACCGTTTCAGAAAAATGATGAACCGTATGGGAATTCCGATGCCCGAGTCGGAAATGGCGGTCAGCGTCGAGCAGGCCCTGCAAGCGGCCGAGCGGATCGGCTATCCGCTCATGGTGCGCCCAAGCTACGTGCTTGGAGGGCGCGGCATGGAAGTGGTGCACGACGAGGAAATGCTGCGCCATTACATGGCTGCGGCCGTGGATGTCACTCCCGAGCGGCCCATTCTAATCGACAAGTTTCTGGAAAACGCCACCGAAGCCGAGGCCGACGCCATCTGTGATGGAACGGAAGTATTCCTGCCGGCGGTTATGGAGCACATCGAATATGCAGGCGTCCATTCGGGCGATTCGGCATGTGTCATCCCCCCGGTTTCCATCGCTTCCGAGCATCTGGAGGCCATCGAGGAATACACGCGGCGGATTGCGCTCGAACTGGGCGTGGTAGGGCTGATGAACATGCAGTACGCCATCGCCGACGGTAAAGTCTATGTCCTGGAGGCCAACCCACGCGCTTCCCGCACCGTTCCGCTGGTATCGAAGGTTTGCAATATCCAGATGGCCCGCGTAGCTACCCAGCTTATGCTGGGACGCAAGCTGGCCGGCTGCGGCTTGCGGCGACGGCCGATCCCGCATTTCGGCGTCAAGGAAGCAGTATTCCCCTTCAACATGATGCCGGAAGTGGATCCGCTGCTCGGCCCGGAGATGCGATCGACAGGCGAAGTTTTGGGGCTGGCCAGCACGTTCGGTGAAGCCTTTTTCAAAGCGCAGGAATGCACACAGTCTCCCTTGCCGCTCCAGGGAACGGTGCTGATTACGGTGGCCAAACGCGACCGGCAGGGCGTCTTGGAAGTGGCCCGGAGGTTCGCGGAACTGGGATTTGAGATCCTGGCCACGCGCGGCACCGCCGCCTGGCTAGCCGCCCACGGCGTGCAATCTCTTCCGGTCAATAAGTTACAGGAAGGGCAACCGCACATCGTGGATCTGATCCGGGATCACAAAATCCAGCTGATCGTGAACACGCCGGCAGGCAAGGAGAGTGAAGTGGACGATTCCTACATTCGTAAGAACGCCATCAAATATAAGGTGCATTACATCACTACACTGGCCGGCGCTTTGGCCGCTGCTACAGGCATTGCCGCCCGGCGCCAGACCGGCAAGCCTAGCTGCCGTTCGCTGCAAAGCTTTCACGCCGGCATCGGCTAACGCAGAGGGTATCAGAGCTTCGTCACGGTCAAGGATGCCTTGTTG
>CAYSBM010000605.1:0-767 GCA_964429095.1 uncultured Solibacteraceae bacterium
CGGCCAGTCCGCCCAGCGCGGAAATGAAGCCCATCCGCGACAACGCCGCCACCACCGCCAGCAGCATCACGCCCGCCGCCACCAGTAACCCGCCTGCTGCCAGCGCCGGCCCTACCTTCGTGCGCTGCCTCGAGAAAGCGTTCCCCTTCGCCAGAAGCCCCACCGCCGCCATCACCGCCAACGGCAGGCACATCTCCAGTAAGCCCGCAAAGTGGTTACGGTTGGCATAGCTCCCCGTCGAGCCTTCCATGCTGGCGGTGGACCCCAAGGCTGCCTGCAACAGCCCCAGCAAGGCCTCCAGGGTCCCAACCGCGATCAGCGGAGCCGCCAAGACCCACGGCCGGGCTTCATAACGCTGCGTCAGCACCCGTACCAGCAGGTAAGTCATGATGAGTCCCAGCAGCGTAATGCTCCACTCCCATGTCGCCGCCGGCGCCACGCTCAACGTGGTGTATCCTGTTTGCGCCCCGATCAGTCCCAGCGCTTCATCCAGCGCCGCGCGATGCCCCGCTATCGCCCGCACCACGCCCACGGGAAGCGGAATCAATTGAATACCTGCCGCCAAAGCTAGCGCCAGCAGCGCCCAGCGCCGGTTTGCCGGCAGCGCCGGGGCCAAGTTCGCACGCCGCGTCAGCGCAAAATACAGAAGCCCCGCCACCGCCACTACACTCAGACATCCATACCAGTCCCGCGGCCAGACGCCGCCCCCCATCAGCACCGCGTAGGCCCAGCTTAGAGTGAGCGCAGTCAGAATCAATGCCCGCAGC
>CAYSBM010000605.1:777-2219 GCA_964429095.1 uncultured Solibacteraceae bacterium
GGCGCGCGCCAGCATCCCAACTGGCGCCGCCGCCAGAATCAAGGCCGGCACAATGGTCCACAATACAACAAAACCGGCCGCCTTAGGGACGGCCGGTCCGTTCGTCACAAGGAAGGTTAGAGCTCTTACCGCGTGCTGCCGCTCAACGCCTGCGCCGCACCAGCCACAGCGCTGCTACGCCCAATACCGCCAAGCCTGCCGTGCCCGGTTCTGGAATGCCGCTGATCTCGACATCCGCCTGGCCTGTATATTCCTGCGGCGCTGCTTGACCGACTGTCAGTATGTACTTGCCCGTAATGGTTTGTCCGGTCATACCCGCCAAGTACGTTGCTACCGCGTCCAAACCAGCCTGCCCCGAACCGCGCGCCGCCGGCCAACCCACAAACTCGCCGACGTACACCAGTTCATCTACCGTATTGGTGCCCACCTCACCGTTGCTGTAGATGAGCGTTCCGCCAATGTAGCCTCGCCGGTCGTTCTCATAGTTGTCGGAGGCATAGCTGTAAGTATAGACGCCCCCATCCGGCGTATTTTCCCAATAGGAGACTTGCGACAATGAGAACATCGCCTGGTCATGAGCCACAATGTGCAGCACGAAGTACAAAGACGTGCCCAGCTCACCCGCATATGGCCCCGGCGCCGTGCCCTGCCACGACTGGAAATCGCTCACAATCGGCTGGTTGGGCATCACGCTCGTGATCACATTGTATGCCGCCGCACCCGAGCCGCCGCTTGAATTGCCGGCCCGCACTGCGGCGATCACGTTATCTACAAATGTGTCGTAAGATGGGCTGCCCCAGTAATTCGGGCCCAGCGTAGCAAACACGTCAATCGTGTAGGGGTCGGCGCTGGCCAGCATTGCGAATGCCATCAAAACCAACGGCAGTGCGATCCATTTATTCCGCAACATAATTCTTCATCCTCCTCCGTCGAAACCCGCTCGATTCCCTTACCGCCGCCGGCTGATCGTCGGCGCAGTGATTGCAGTGCTGGCGCCGCTGCGCGACCCAATCAGAGCGGCTGCGTCAACCTCAGCCGCAGGCCCGGCTACCGCAGTCCCGGCTACCCCGGGTTGCGCGTTCACTGCGTTGCCCGCCGCGTACAGGCGTACATTCGAACCCTTCATCAGCGTGAATGCCATGACGCCTTCCAGCAGCCGCAGCGCGGCGTTCTTGCTCTTGCCATCCACCGTCGCCCGCGAGTTCTTGCCCAACGTTACGCGCGTCCCGTCTTTGAACGTCAGCACCACCGGTGCGTTGCCTGCCTTCAGCTCATCGCCCGCGATCACCGGCCAGCTCGACACGCCCGCTACCGGGACCTTCACCCCACTCACCAGGAACGGCTCTGTGCTTGAAACATTGGCAAGTGGAGTCGCCGCCAAGCACGCCACCACACAAAAGGAAATCGTAAGCGCGGTCAGCTCTCTAATTCTCCTCACTCCA
>CAYSBM010000606.1:0-2211 GCA_964429095.1 uncultured Solibacteraceae bacterium
AGCGGCTCTGGTTGTCATCGCCGTCGCTGACGACCACCATCGCGCGCCGGAACTTGCTGAGAGGCTGGTCCAGCATGAGCTTGTCGCGGCAGGCATAAAAGATGGCGTCGTACATGGACGTGCCGCCGCCGGGGCGAAGGTTGCCGATGGCTGCGCTGAGCTTCCGCAAGTCGTCGGTGAGGTCGGCGACCAGCTCGGTGTTGGTGTCAAAGCTCACCACCATGGCCCGGTCCTGGTGAGGTCGCAAAATAGTGTTCAAGAACTCCATGGCGGCGGCTTGCTCGAACTTGAAACGTTCGCGGATGCTGTTGGAGGTGTCAATCAGGATCGCCAGACGCAGAGGCAGATCGGTTTCCGCCGTAAACTCGAGAATCTTTTGCGGTTTCTTGTTCTCCAGGACTTCGAAGTCGTCTTTGGTGAGATTGGTCAGAAACCGGCCCTTTTTGTCGCTAACCGTGAACAAGACATTGACACGCGTCACATCCAGCACAATGCGGGTCTGGTCGTCACCGCCAGCCGCCGGGGGCCGCGGCGGAGGAGTTTGCGCGAGCAGCGCAATAGCCGCGGCGCAGCTGCACATGGCGAATGCGCGGGATGTCTTCATGGGGGCCCGTCTTGATTATAAGAGTCCTTCCAGCCACTGCTCAAGCTCGGCCGGAAGGGGCGACTCGACCACGACTGGGATCCCGCTCATAGGGTGCAGGAAGCGGATGCGGTGAGCATGCAGGAAGTAGCGGTTCAATGGTGGCCGGTTCTTGATCTTCGCCGGAGCCCCGTAGAGCCGGTCGCCCGCTACCGGGTGGCCTAGGCTGGCGAAATGGACACGTATCTGGTGAGTACGTCCTGTGTGTATTCTCACTTCGACCAAAGTAAAACCTTGCTCGAAACGGCGCAGCACGCGGTATTCGGTGAGCGCCGGCCGGCCGCGGCCGAGGCGCGCCGTCATGCGGACGCGCTTGAGCGGATCGCGGGCGATGGGCTTTTCAATGCGGCCCTGATCCCGGGCCAGGATGCCGTGGACCAGCGCGAGATAGGTCTTCTCGGTGCTGCGCGAGGCGAATTGTGCGGCCAGACGGCGGTGCGCCAAATCGTGGCGCGCCACCAGCAACACGCCGCTGGTGTAACGGTCCAGACGATGCACGATGCCGGGCCGTAGTTCGCCTCCCAGCGAAGACAAGGACTGAAAGCGGTGAAGCAGGGCATTGACTACGGTTCCACTCCGGCATCCGGCTCCAGCGTGAACCACCATGCCGGCGGGCTTGTCGATGGCCACCACGTCACGGTCTTCATAAAGGATCTTGAGCGGTAGCGCCTCCGGTTCCGCCTTGAGCGGCGGCAGTGCTTCCGGTTCGACCTCTAGGACCTCACCGCCCCGCAGCAGGTAGGACGATTTGAGCGCCTCCCCGGCGGCCCGCACGCGCCCGGCGCGGATCCATTTTTGCAGGCGGGCGCGGCTATAAAGCGGCATCTGTTCCCGCAGGAACACGTCCAGGCGCTTGCCTGCCTCGGAAGGTGTGACGGAGAAAATCATGCCGCACCGGTAGCCAGCAAAGTGCTTAGGTGCAAAACAAAGCTGGCGTGAACTTAAGTTTCCAGTCTACTGCAAGCACTGGCGCAAGCCCGCCTTGCGAGGCCGCCAAACAGCTTGACACCAGCTCCGCCCCTGTTCTAGTGTCGAGTTTCGCACGCACAGCACGAGGCAAGGAGAAGGTCCACCATGAAGATTTCAATTCTACGCTCCATCCTTAGCGACGGCCATTTTTGGGCGCCGGTGGGTGCTCTGATTTTCGGCATTGCCCTGTTGATCGTTCTCCAACGATGAGCGCCGCATCGAGTTCCGATGTGAATCTGACTTCCAGCTCCTTGCATCGGCTGGGTGTGGCTTGCGGCCTGGGAGCCGGAGCGTGGCTGGGGCTGGCAGAGGCTCCCACCAAGCTGGTCACCGTGGGGTTTTCGCCGTTTATCATCTCACTGGGCATGGTGGCGGGGGTGTTTAGCGCCCGGTGGACGCTGCCATCGCTGCTCAAAGGCGCCGGCTATATCTTGTGGGATCTGCGCGAGAGATCCCACCTGATTGTGTGGGCCGTCCTGGCGGGCATGTTGTGGGCGGTAGCCAACACGCTGACGATTTTCGCCATCCGCAACGTGGGCCTTTCCATTGCTTTCCCGCTGTGGAACACCAACAGCCTGGTGGGGCTGTTCTGGGGTTGG
>CAYSBM010000607.1:0-2181 GCA_964429095.1 uncultured Solibacteraceae bacterium
ACCAGGTCCTTTACCCGCTCCTCGACCGATTCGGCCAGCGACATCCCGGCCAAGAAAGCTCCCACGATGGCTGCCACGCCCGCATAAACGGCAAGCAGAGAAAGAGAAAACAGCAGGACCATGGCCACGACGAACTCGCTTTCGGCTACCCGCATGCGCGCCTGGACGCGGGGGACAATCCGTTTGGCCGCCGTGGCTCCCCACTTGGCCACCACTATCACAAACGCGACCGAGAACAGCACGGTAAGCGAGATCTCCGTGACATGAAGGCGTCCCCGGACAAGGCTGCTGACTACAGCCAGAACCAATAACCCCAATACGTCGTCGATGACCGCAGCCGCCAGGATGATCCGGCTCGCCGCCAGCCGGAGTAAGCCCTTGCCGGCCAGCACTTGCGCTGTAATGCCGACGCTGGTGGCCACCATAGCCGCGCCGACGAAGACAGCTTCCGCCGGGCTTCCTCCCCAGGCCCGCAGGATAGCCCATCCGGCGAAGAACGGCAGTACGACCCCGCTGACAGCCACCATGGTGGCCGTCGCCCCGGCTTGGAGCAATTCCGACGCCCGGACGTCCAGACCTACGCGAAACAGCAAGAACATCACGCCGATGTCGGATAAAGGGCCGAGCAATTGGTTTGGGCCGATCCAGGCCAGCACGCCCGGACCAAGCTGAACCCCGGCGAGGATCTCGCCCACGATGCCCGGCAAACGCAGCCTTTCAAAGCACTCGGCCAGCAGCTTAGCGCCGCCGAAGACCAGCAGCAGGGACAGCGGGATGTGTATGTCGCCTGAAAGCAACAAGGTGAAAAAATCAAACGGCATGGCGCTTGCGGCTTGCGACGTTTCGGTCCACCCTTCAACATCCTACCAGCGCCAGGCCGGTTGCTGGCTAGTTCTTTCCGAATTGCGCCACCACGCCCACCAGCACAGTACTCTGGTCTTTGCTGTTCGCGGTCTGCTTGCCACGGCTGAAGTAGGGCTGATCAGACCAGTCACGGCGGTATTCCAGGCGGATAAACATGCCCTCGGCCAATCTAGACTCTCCGGTGAGAGTAAACTCCTTGAGCTTCTGCACAGTGCCGGTACTGAACCCGTCAGCGTCGTTGAACCATTCCAGGCGGGGGGCTACGGCAAACCAGCGGTTCACTTCGTATCTGGCGGCGCCGGTGACACCCACCCAGCGGCGCTCTCCGCCGGACGCGATCTTGTCCACGCCGTAGTCAAAGTTGACGTACATGTTCAGCTTCGCGCCGGGCGTCAGCAGAAGGACAGTATCATAAAGATGGCGCAGCCCGTCGTTGGTATTGGCCTTCTCGGGCCCCACATAGTAGGTGTTCGTCCAGGACAGGCTGTTCAGCTTCAATGTGCCGGTGAATCCGGCGGTCTTGCCCGTGTTGTTATCCTCGACGTTGTTCCACCCATTTACAAGCTGAACACCCGCCGTGAAACGCTCATTCACCGGTATGCTGGTGCGCAGGCCGAAGTGGTAAAAGGGCTGAGCCCAGCCATAAAGAAGGGAGCGAGAGTAGTTCCAGTTGGCGGGCGTCTCGAACGACTCGGCTCCGGCGCTGCTGGTGAATTGGCCAAAATCGGCTTGAAACCCGTTACCTTTCATTGGTTTCCAGCTCAAGAACGCCTGTTCCACATATTTCATGGCGGATAAGTCCGGTTCGTTGAAATGGAACAAGTCCATAGCCCGGCCGACCCCACAATCCAGGCGGAACCCGGCAGGATCGGCGGCGTGTGAGAGTGACAGTCTTGCGAGGTTGAGACTGAACTGGTTCGCCCGGACGTCCAACACCCGCCCCTGGTTTGTGCCATCCACTGGGTGGTTGAAGTTGAGATTGGAATAGCCGTCCACTAACACGCCAAGACTGATTCCGCCGATGGACCAGGCTGCTGGCGACAAAGAGTCGCCGCCAGCGCCGGGGGTCTGGGCGCTCAAGCGGGCGCCGAGAATCAGCACGAAAGCCAAGCAAACACAAGTCAAGTGTATCATCCCTACTAGGGGCTCCTTTTGCAACGAGTTAGTCGTGGGAGATGGAAGTAGTCTCAAGTTTAAAGTGAACAGGCGCACCTTGGCCAATCAAAAGTTTGGATGGACGGGATAGAAGGGCTCCTCCTTGCTGCCTCACCGCCTGAACCAGTCAACAGGACATTTCTACTGGGCACAAAGTAGGAC
>CAYSBM010000608.1:0-224 GCA_964429095.1 uncultured Solibacteraceae bacterium
AATTGTCTCAGGGATCGCTCCGTAAACCGATGGAGTGGGGGATTATGCTGTTACGCTGGCTCGGGCCTTGCACGCGCACGAGGGAATTGAAAGTCTCTTTGTGGTTGGGAACCCGGAGTGGCGGGGAGCGGCGACGGTCGAAGGGTTTCAAGCCGTCATGGTGGCGGAAAGACGGCCAGAACATCTTGTATCCAGCCTGGATCGCATTCTGGGGCAATGCGGAG
>CAYSBM010000608.1:234-2175 GCA_964429095.1 uncultured Solibacteraceae bacterium
CGTCTGACACCCCAGTGTTGCTGCACTGCTCGCTTTACGGATACGCCAGACGCGCCCTCGCATTCTGGCTGGTTAGGGGAATTGAAGCTTGGAAACGAAGAGAGCCGGCTTGCAGGTTGTTGACCATGTTCCACGAACTGGCGGCTTCGGGACCTTGGTGGACCAGCGCATTTTGGCTGAAGGGTGTGCAGCGCAGGCTGATTCAGCGGTTGGCGGAGCAAAGCGACAAACGGCTGGTGAGCAATGCGCGATATCAGTATGTTCTCGGAAGAATCGCCGGGGCTGGAGAAGACAGGTTCTGCCGCATGCCCGTGTTGTCCAATGTGGGCGAGCCAACATCGAGGGTCAAGCCCAGCGCGCGCCAGAGGCACATGGTGGTATTCGGAAGGCCTTGGGCCAGAGAAGTCGTGCTTCAGAGATGCCGGCCGGAACTGGTGCGGGTTTGCAAAGTTCTGGGTATTGGGAAGGTATTGGAAATCGGGCCGGGAGGCACGAAAAGTACGGGGCAGGCTTTTCCTCCGGTGGAGAGCTTGGGAGTCTTGGACGCCACGGCGGTGAGCCACATTCTGAGCAACTCGCAAGCGGGGTTTGTAGCGCTGGATGTCGACCTGCTGGCCAAATCCGGGGTATTCGCGGCCTACTGCGCGCATGGCGTAGTTCCGATCGTGAGCGGGAGTGGGAACGGTGAAAGCGACGGGCTGCACGCGGGGAGGCACTATCTAGCGGCGGGAGCCTTGGTGCACGGCGCCGGTGAGCAGGACCTGGATACCGTGGCTGCTTCCGCCTACATGTGGTACCAGAAGCACTGTGCGGCAGCGCAGGCGAAGCGGTATGCAACTGCCATTTTTGGGAGCGGCAGTGATGGCACGGCCGGAAATGCCCTAGATCAGGACAGGCGGGGAACGTGACTGTAAGTGGATTCGCGGGCGCCGGAAGCGGGAAAGCCGTGGTTGTAAGCGCGGAACCGCCTATGGATCAGGGACAGAAGGCCATTCGTCTGCTGATTTATAGCCATTACTTCTGGCCGTCCATCGGCGGAGTGGAAACATACGTGAGACTACTCGCCAGGGGGGTAGCGGAGGACCCGGCCTTCACCGTAACAGTTGTCACGCATACTGCAAACCTGGGTGACGAGCCAGCAGAAGCATTCCGCGTGATCCGGCTGCCGTCCTTGTGGCGGCTATGGCGGTTGATCACCAGCGCGGACGTAGTGCTGCTGGCAGGACCTTGTTTGGCGCCAATGGCGATGGCGATGCTGGCGAGAAAGCCGTTGATGATAGAGCATCATGGGTATCAGGCCGTTTGCTTGAACGGTTTGCTGCTGAACAAGTTCCGGGGTGGAGTTTGCCCGGAAGCATTCCGCAACAGGAACTACGGCGAATGTCTTCGTTGTGGAGCCGCCGATGGGGGCCGCCTACGAGCGGTCCGGCAACTGGTGATGACGTTGATGCGGAACCGGCTATGCCGACGCGCTTTTGCTCATGTGGCGGTCTCGCACCACGTACGCAAGAGACACAACCTGGAGAACATGCGGGTGATTTATCACGGGCTCCCCAAAGTAGACCGAATGCAGGCGCTCGGGGAAACGCTCTCCTGTCGCGACGAAGTCCATTTCGGATATGTCGGCCGTTTGGTGGAGGAGAAAGGCTTGCCGCTGCTGGTTGAGGCGGCGGCGAGGCTAAAATCGGCGGGTCTGCGATTCCGGCTGAGCTTCATCGGCGGCGGCCCCTTACGGAATGCGCTGGAAGCCCAGGTGGCGATGGCGGGGTTGAAGAGCGAGGTCCGTTTTGAAGGTTGCCTGGAAGGGCGTGAGTTGCAGCGCGCAGTTGAAGCACTGGATGTGACCGTGATGCCCTCGGTTTGGGAAGAAACGGCAGGGCTGGCGGCCATAGAGCAGATGATGCGCGGGAGAGTGGTTCTGGCGGCGGATATCGGGGGGTT
>CAYSBM010000609.1:0-2168 GCA_964429095.1 uncultured Solibacteraceae bacterium
CTCCTCCAGCGACCCCCCCACCATCACACCGGAGGCAATCAATGCCACATCCATACCCTCGCGACGCAGGATGCCTTTGCCGATCTTGAGCTCGCTGCCAGGTGTGTGCACTGGCAGAGCCGATCCGCGGCTGATGCGCAGGTAAACCGGGCCGTCAAACTCGGCCACCAGCGGCACAAAAGCGGCCGTTTCGGCGGCGTCCGCGGGCACGATCACTGTCATTTCAGGCAGGGCGCGTAAATTGGCGATATCGGTCACGGCAAAATGGGTTGCGCCGTCCTTGAAATCAGACAGCCCTGCATAACTGGCCGCGATCTTGACGTTGGTGCGTGCGTAGCACAGGCAGGTGCGAATTTGTTCGAGGGAACGCAGCGCCAACAAAGCCGCGAAAGCGTTCACAAAAGGAATGTAGCCGCCTAGTGCCAGCCCTGCGCCCAGGTCCACCGCGCCGGGTTCGGCGATGCCCACGTTGAAAAAGCGTTCGGGGTGTTTGGCGGCAAAAAAGTGGGTCAGAGTCGAGGCGGAAGTATCCACCTCCACGCAGGCCACCTTCGGGTTTAGATCGGCATATTCGGCCAGCGCCCGGCCGTAGGCTTCACGCATAGAGATTTCGCCCATCTTATTTGCCCTCCAATCCGAGTTCCTGCAGTGCCTGTTTTAATTGCTCCGCGTTGGGCACGTTGCCGTGCCAGTTGGAGTCATTTTCCATGTAAGAGACGCCCTTACCCTTGGTGGTGCGCGCGATCACGCACACCGGTTTGTCGTGGATCTCTTTGGCAAGATCGAAAGCCTCGGCCACCTGGCGCACGTTGTGTCCGTTGATCTCGATGGTGTAGAACCCCATGTCGCGCCAGCGCTCAGGCAGATGCTCCATGGGCATCACCTCGTGCACCGGGCCGTCCAACTGCACATCATTCAGATCCACGATCACCACCAGGTTCGACAGGCGGAATTTGGCAGCCGTGGCGGCACCTTCCCAGACCACGCCGGCCTGGCATTCGCCGTCACCCAATAACACGTAGGTGCGTGAAGGGTTCTTTTCAAGGCGAGCCGCCAGAGCCAGGCCGGCGCCAATCGCCACGCCATGACCGAGGATGCCGGCTGTCATTTCAACGCCCGGAGTCTTGATGCGGTCGGGGTGCCCTTGATGCTTGCATGCCGGGTCGCCCCAATTGGCCAGTTCCGCGGCGTCGAAAAATCCGCGGCGGGTAAGCGCGGCATACAACACTGCCGAGGCATGCCCCTTGCTGAGGATGAAACGATCTCGCGTCGCCAGCTTGGGGTTGGCCGGGTCAAGCTTCATGGTGTGAAAATACAACACAGCCAGGATCTCGGCGGCTGACAAAGCGCCGCCCGGATGCCCCGCTCCGCGGTTGTGAATGAAACGCAGACTGTCGCCCCGCAGGTTGCGGGCAATCTCTTCCAGTTCCTTGATCTGTTGCTCTGTCAAACTTGCCATGACCTCTCCTATAATCCGATTTCATGCCTGAGCTGCTGCACGTCATTGCACCAGTTGCCCACGTTCCAGCGGCCGTAAACGCCCATACCGCCCAACTCATTCTCGCCGTAGAACACCGGCACGTGAATGAACGACAAACCGGCATGCTGCCTGGCATCTTCCAGGGCGGTGTTGAGCTGCTCAAGGCTGGCTGCTACTCTAAAAACCTTTACGCCTGGGACGGCGGCAGCCCAGGCCGCGTAATCCACCCAAAAGGTGTTGGCGGTGGCAAACTCGCGTCCGTATTGGGCGTTCTGTAAACCGCTAATGGCGGCCATGCGTCCGTTATCCAAAAGCAGGATGCAACCCTGCGCGCCGTGTTCCACCCCGTCGATCAGTATCTGCGGGTTCATGGTGAAAGAACCGTCTCCAGTGAAGGCCAGCCCGAAAAATGGTCGCCGGGCAGTACCCGTTGCCAGCAGCGCTGAAACGGCAAACCCCATGTAGCTGGCGCCCGTTTCGGTGAAACCGCGGACACGGACATCGTGACGAAACTGATCCGGGTGGACGAATCCGGTTCGCAGGTCGTTGCCGAAATTTTCGGACAGGGCTGGACCTACGAATTCGCCGTCGCCGATGCCGCCATGTATCGCGTGGAAGTGTGGATGACCCCGTCGCATCTTGCGACCGACCTTGGCGACATGGCGTGGATGGCCGAAAAGGAATACCC
>CAYSBM010000610.1:0-2165 GCA_964429095.1 uncultured Solibacteraceae bacterium
CTATGGCCGGGATGTGCGCGGCATTATCCGGCAGCATCAGTTTCAGAAGGTCGAACTGGTGAAATTCACAGCGCCGGAGGAGAGTTACGGGGAGCTGGAGATGCTGACGGCGGATGCCGAGCGTATTCTACAGAAGCTCGGGTTGCCTTACCGCACGGTAGTGCTGTGCACCGGAGACATGGGCTTTTCCTCGGCCAAGACTTACGACATCGAGGTGTGGCTGCCAGGCCAGAACGCGTACAAGGAAATCAGTTCCTGTTCGAACTTTGAGGCTTTCCAGGCGCGCCGCGCTAATATCCGCATGCGGGCGGGGAAGAAAGCCGAATTTCTGCACACGCTCAACGGCAGCGGGCTGGCGGTGGGCCGCACCTGGGTTGCGATAGTCGAGAATTATCAACAAGCCGATGGCAGCGTCCTCATTCCGGAGGTGCTGCGCCCGTACCTGAACGCGGAGAGGATCAGCCGCGGAGAGTTGAAATAGGCGGGCGAGCCAAGAAGCGTTCACAAACCAACGAAAGAAATTCGAGCGGCTCCAAATGCCTGGAACCGTGTGCGTTAAAGCGCGTCCGCAGCCCGATGTGAACTGGCTCAGGCGAGCGCACTGAATAGACTGTAGCTAGCAGTGCGCCCTCTGCGCCGCACGCCATTTCATTGGGAGGCTGGTTATGATTGGATCTCGACCGTGGCGAATCGCCCGCTTCGCTGCTGTGACGCTGATGGTTTGCGGATGTCTGGCCGGTGCGCCGCCCCTGACGACGATTCAGGACGTTCTGTACAAGGCGGACGGTTCGCTGTTCAACGGCACGGCGCTCATCGAGTGGATGAGCTTCACGGCTGCCGACTCCTCGCCGATCATGACGCAGAACTTGACGGTCCACATCATCAAAGGAGCGCTGAAAGTGCAACTGGTTCCCACAACAAACGCCGCGAGCCCCGCGTACTACCGGGTTCGTTACAACAGCGACGGTCGGGTGCAATTTGAAGAGGTATGGCACGTGCCGCCCTCTACGGCGGTTCTACGGCTACGCGCCGTGCGGGCAAGCGACACCAGCAGCGACGCGGGGGCGCCGGGCGAGCTGGGTACGGAGGTGCAGATCAGCGATGTCGTGGGCCTGATGCCGGAACTGGCCTCCCGGCCGGTGAAGTCGCCGCAGTTCAGCAGCTCGCGGGCGGTGTTCATCAACTCCCGGGGTGAACTGGAGTCGGTGCCCGGGGACATTTCCGGATGCGTGCATGTGGACGGCAGCTCGGGCCCGTGCGGCGCTTCGCCGGCGTTTGTTGACGGCGAGGTGCCATCCGGCGACGTTAATGGCGCGAACGCGGTGTTCGGGTTGGTCAGCGTGCCGGAGCCGGCCAGTAGCCTTTTGCTGTTCCGGAACGGCGTCTTGCAGAAGCAGGGTTTGGACTACACCTTGAGCGGCTCTAGCATCACGTTCACCGCCGCGGCAATTCCGCAGACGGGCGACGCGCTGGTGGCTTCTTACAGGACTGGCGGCGCGTCATCTCTGGCGGCGTTAACGAGCGCGCCGGTAGGGGCGCAGGTGCTTTGCGGGGGGCAGGGAGCGGCTACCAGCGCGACGTTGGCCACGGTGCTGGCCGCGTGTACAATTCCCGCGGGTACGATGCAAGCTGGAGACCGGAGCGAGATCAGGGCCGACTATTTGCACACGGGTTCCACTACCGGTTTCAGCTTCGAGGTTAAGTGGGGAACGGCGACGCTGGTGGCGCGCGCCGCTCCGGCAGGTGAGCAGGCGGTGGCTGTTAAAGGCGAGGCGGCTATGCAAGTTGGAGGCGCCATGTGGTCAATGCAAAGCTGGGGATCGGCACTCGGCTTTTCGGCCGGGGCAGGCAACCTGTCTGCACCGCTTGACACCGATCTGACGATTAGCTTCCAGGGCCGGATGGCGAGCCAGGGCGCTGAAACAGTGGCTCTTCAGGGGTACACCGTGATTCGGCATCCGGGGCGGCTCAGCCCCGAACAGTAATAAGGCGTACTAGATAACTTCACGAGCCATCCCTTCGGTAATTGGCGGCTTGTTTCAGTCCAGTTGGCAGTGGAGGATAGGGGAGTAGGGATTCACAAAGGAGGCGCCGCCCGATGACGCAGTCACGGAGAGCGCGGGGGCTTCCGGCGCTGCGGTTGGCCCCGCACTGCCACGGGCAAG
>CAYSBM010000611.1:0-1868 GCA_964429095.1 uncultured Solibacteraceae bacterium
AACCTGACCCATTACATGGAAAAGACCCCTGCTGCTGGTGACCCATCATGACTTTAGAACCTCAAACTCCGCAGTACCAAGCCTTATATTGTGTCAATCATCCGCAGCGCGAAACCCTTTTGCGCTGCAACCGCTGCAACAACCCGATCTGTATTGAATGCGCCGTGCTAACCCCTACCGGCTACCGCTGCAAAGACTGTATCCGCGGGCAGCAGAAAGTGTTTGACACCGCTGTGCCGGTTGATTTTATTTGGGCGGCGCTTATCGCGGGGATTCTGGGATTTTTGGGCAGCTACATACCGCAGGTCATGCGTTTCTTTACGATTTTTATCGCGCCTATTGTGGGCATGATCATCACCGAGGCGGTGCGCGCGGCGGTTCACCGGCGGCGCTCAAAGGCGCTGACCTACGCCACCCGCGCGGCCGCGTTGATTGGCAGCCTGCCTTTGCTGGTGGTGCTGGTGATTTCCTCTCTTTTGCGTATGAACGGCGCGGTCACCGCGCTGCCGTTGGAACTGCTTCTGTGGCAGGCGGTTTATTCCGGCCTGCTCACGGCGTCGGTATATTACCGCATGAGCGGATTACAGTTGTAAGCGGCTGATCGGATACCCGCATGCTCACCGAACTGCGCATTGAGAATTTCGCCATCATCCAACACCTGGAGTTGAATTTCAAATCCGGCCTCTCCACGTTCACCGGCGAGACCGGCGCGGGAAAATCCATCATCCTCGATGCCATCACCGCCCTGATTGGCGGCAAAGCCGACGCTACCTTCATCCGCAGTGGAGCCGATAAAGCCCTGGTCGAGGGCGTATTCACCCTTAGCGAAGCGGTAGCAGCCGAAGTGAATCCCATCCTGGAGCGCGAAGATTTGCTGGAAAACCCGGGAGAGGTGAGCCTAGCGCGAGAGCTGCGCCGCGAAGGCCGCGCGGTGACGCGCGTCAACGGGCGCTCGGTCAGCCAGGCCCTGGTGCGCGAGTTGGGCAGTCATCTAATTGACATTCACGGACAGTCGGAGCACCTTTCGCTGCTCGATGTCAACAGCCACCGCTCTCTGCTGGACCGCTACGCCGGCACCGCCGCCGCGCTTGCGGCATACCGCCAGGTTTACCGCCGACTGCAGGAAGTGCGCAAAGAACTGCGTGAACTGCGCGCGGCTGAACAGGATGCCCTGCGCCGCGCCGACCTGTTGTCTTTCCAGGTGAACGAGATTGAAGCCGCCCATCTCAAAGCGGGCGAGGAAGACGAGCTGCGTCAGGAGCGCGACCGCCTGGCTAACGCCGAAAGCCTGGCCTCGCTGGCGCAGCAGTGCGTACAGATGCTGGCTGAAGGCAGCCCGGCGTCGCCGGCCCGACCCGCCCTGCTGGGACAGGTCAGCCAGTCCGTGAGCGCTATCAGCCGCATGGACGGCAGCCAATCCGCGCTGAATGACGCGGCTCAAACCGCGTCCGACCTGTTGAACGACCTGGCCCGCGACCTGCGCGACTATCTGGATCAGATCGAATTTAATCCGCGCCGCCTGGAACAGGTTGAAGAACGCCTGGAACTGCTGCGCACCCTGCAGCGCAAATACGGCGGCAGCGTGGAGTCCGTGCTGGCTTTCGCCCGCGATGCCCGCCAGAAGCTTGAGCTGATTCAATCCGCCGGCGAACAGATCGAAGCCCTGGAAGCCCAGGAACAAGCCATATTGCCTGACCTGGCCCGATTGGGGCTGGAACTGAGCGACCTGCGCCGGGCGGCAGCCAATACCATGAGCGCCGCCATTGATACCGAACTGGACGATCTGCGCATGGCCGAGGCGCATTTCGCCGTGGATCTGAAACGGATCCCGGCGCCGGAAGGGCTGCCCCTGCCGGACGGAACAAAGG
>CAYSBM010000611.1:1878-2154 GCA_964429095.1 uncultured Solibacteraceae bacterium
GGCCTGGATAAAGATGAATTCCTCATCGCCCCCAACCCAGGCGAAGGATTGAAACCGCTGGTGAAGATCGCCTCAGGTGGGGAAACATCGCGCCTGATGCTGGCGTTGAAGAACGTGCTGGCGCGCGCCGACGAGATTCCTACCCTTATTTTTGATGAAATTGATCAGGGCATCGGCGGGCGGGTCGGCATGGTGGTGGGCGAGAAACTATGGACGCTGGGGCGAAATCACCAGGTGCTGTGCGTAACACACCTGCCGCTGTTGGCCGCCTTTGGC
>CAYSBM010000612.1:0-2145 GCA_964429095.1 uncultured Solibacteraceae bacterium
GAGGTGCTGGTCGCAGGCGGTTTGGCGCTGCTACTGTGCGCCGCTCAGGTGCTTCCCACCTGGGAACTGGTTCAAGCTAGCGTGGGCAAGTACCGCTCGGACTGGTTACGTGGCGGGGGCGGCATGCCGCCGGTTTCGCTGCTTTCGCTCTTCCATCCCAACCGTTACGGATTATTCGATCTTGCGAGTTTCCGATCCCCTTATGAGCTTACCCACCTGTATCTGTTCAGCGGCTGGAGCGGTTTCCTGCTAAGCCTGCTGGGACTTCGGCGCATACGCGAGCCGGCCTGGCGCGCGCTGGCCTGTTCTGGGGCAATCTGTTGCGTTCTCATGTTGGTCAAATTCACACCCCTCGGCGCTCTGCTGTTCCGAGCCTTGCCTGCCGTGTTGCGAAACACGGTCTATTGGTACTTGTTCTGTGCGCCGTTTCTGCTGGCCGTGTCGCTTTTGGCCGGACGCGGTGCGCAGCTTTGGCTGCCCCGAAGCAGTTGGCGTCTGGCTGCCGCGCTGGTGCTGGCCTGCGAGTGCGTGCTGGTCAGCAGCGGGCGGCCTATGAACACGGCCGTTAAAGACCGGGAGCCTCTGTTTACAGCAACGAGCTTTGAAGGCAGCCAGACTGCTCTGAGCCGCATCCAGCAGGCCGCCGGTGAAGGCCGGGTGGACTCCCTGGACTATTCGCTGCACTTGATGACGGCTGCGCCGGTGATGCGCCTGCGCGTAGCCAACGGCTATGACCCCCTGGCGCTAGAACGTCTGATTCGAGTCCGGCTGCGTATGGCAAGAGGAGAGCGCTGGGGCGCGTATTATCAAGTGGAAGACCCCGGCTCAGCGGCCCTCGATGTCCTCGGCGTGCGCGCGCTCGTTACGCGGGGAGTGCTCGAAGGGACGCCGCGCTGGAACCCGGCAGCGGAGATCCCCGGAGGCCGCATATATGTAAACCCTGAAGCACCACCGCGCTACCGCCTCGTGGGTGATGTGCGCTGCGGGCATGATCTTCAGCCGAACGTGACTTTTGCTGAAGGTTTCCGCTTGGAGGGAGGGACCACGGGCACGGTGCGCGTACGGCGAGAAGAACGGCAGCTTGTGGTGCTGGAAACCGAAAGCGCCGGCCCGTCCTTTCTGGCGACTTCGGAAGTGCACTACCCCGGCTGGTCGGCGCGGGTTGACGGACGCCCCGCTCCCAACTATTACACCAACATCGCCTTCCGTGGCGTCCCCGTGCCAGCCGGACGCCATCGCGTAGAGTTCGAATTCCATTGCCGGTCCGCCGGAATTGGCGCAGCAGTTTCAATTCTGGCTCTTCTGGGCATGTCGGCGCTGACTATAAGGCGGTTCTATCAGAACGATCCCAACTAACGCCCTTCCCAACGCTTCTGTTCTTCAACAGTAACCTAGCGCAATCATCATCAAGACAACAATCAACATTCTTGTCATCGCTCAGTCACCCATCCTGTCAGCGCGTCGCACTCGGGCTGGAACGCTTCTTCTCGACCTGGTACGGCCAGATGAGCATCTCAAGGCTCTGTATCCAATACTCAATTTGCTTCACTCCGCCGCATGTCAAGGGCGTAGCAAAAAGTTACCACTGAGGCGGCGCAATAGTTGACCACCTACGGCCAATGTGGAGCCTGTCTGAATGCGGGCCAGGCTGGTTTGAAGCGAGTCGGCCCGCACTCCCTTCGGCGTACGCACGGCAGCCATTCTCTCCGGAGTGTGCCGTTGCCCACAGTGAGCAAACGGCCCGGCCACGCGTCGCCATGGGCCCCCGCCACAATTTGCTCCCATCCGCTCGCCTCGGACGAAACTGTAGCAGCCAAGCCTTCAGACGCCAAAGTGAGGGGAGGCTGCAAGCTTGACGGCCAAACAAGATTTCATGAGACAACTCAGATGGCTGCACGAAGAAATACTTAGAACTGCTATGAAGTTGAAGGATAAGATAGTTAATTGGTAGCGCTAACGGGAATCGAACCCGTATTTGAGCCTTGAGAGGGCTCCGTCCTAACCGTTAGACGATAGCGCCGCCTTACAGTTTTCGATTATACCACGGGCCTCCTGCCAGCCTTCGGGCGGGATGTGGTGCTGGGCTACCGGACCAGCAGGCTACGAAACACCTTGAGTTGCTGGGCCATGGCCTGGACCTTCTCC
>CAYSBM010000613.1:0-2142 GCA_964429095.1 uncultured Solibacteraceae bacterium
CTGGCTGAACCACTTGAAGCCCACCGGGACTTCCATCAGGCGGCGTCCCCGCGCGGCCACAATGCGGTCTATGATCGCGGAAGAGACCAGCGTCTTGCCTACGGCGGCTTCAGGCGGCCAGTCAGGACGGTGGGCGAGCAGGTAGTCGATAGCCACCGCAAGGTAGTGGTTGGGATTCAGCAATCCGGCGGCTCGCGTAACGACGCCGTGGCGGTCGGCATCCGGATCGTTTCCAAAAGCAACGTCGAAGCGGTCTTTCAGCGCCACCAGCGACGCCATGGCATACGGCGAAGAGCAATCCATGCGGATCTGGCCGTCGTGATCCAAAGGCATGAAGGAAAATGTAGGATCGACTTTCGGGTTGACGACTTCGATGCGCAAAGCATAAGCCTCGGCCACCGGCTCCCAATACCCGGCCGAGGAGCCTCCGAGCGGGTCGACGCCGATCCGCACGCCGGCCGCGCGGATCAAGTCCATGTCGACGACCGAAACAAGATCGTTTACGTAAGGATGCACGAGGTCGCGCTCGCGAACCGACTCACACCGCACGGCTTTCTCGTAAGGCAGGCGCCGCACACCCGGATTTCCGCGGGCCAGCAATTCGTTGGCCCGCTTCTCGATCCATCCGGTGATGCCGGTGTCGGCCGGGCCGCCCTCCGGCGGATTGTACTTGATGCCGCCGTCGGATGGAGGGTTGTGAGAAGGCGTGATGATGATCCCGTCAGCAGGGTGACGGCCGTGGTCCCGGTTATAGGTGAGGATGGCGTGAGAAATGACCGGGGTGGGCGTCAGCCCTCCGCCGGCCTGCCGGATCGTATCCACGCCATTGGCCGCCAGAACTTCAATGGCCGTACGCTCGGCGGCGGCCGAGGCGGCGTGGGAGTCCTTTCCCAGATACAGCGGCCCGTCGATTGCGTGCGCGGCGCGGTAGTCGCACACTGCCTGCACGATGGCCAGAATGTGCCACTCGTTGAAACTAGCCTTCGAGGGCGCCCCGCGGTGCCCGCTGGTGCCGAAGCTCACCCGCTGGAGTGGGTCTGACGGATCGGGGCGAAGCTCAAAGTAATCGCGTTCGAGCCGCGCCGGGTCGATCAACAACTCGCGCGGCGCGCGCTGACCGGCCAGTGGTGAGAGACCCATAGCGTTGATTATGTCATCCCTAGCGGGGCTTCTTCATGAGCCAGGCTTCGCTCACAATGGTGCCCCAACCTCCGGTGTTGCGCCAAATTTCGCGTTCGACGCGCGTGCCCCGCGCAACGTTCGCCTGCCGCTCGAAGCGGATCACCAGTTCGCCGTCGCAGGTCGCTTCCCGCGGAATGTCGAACGTGAAAAAGTCGCTTACGCGTTCCGGCACCTCCAGATCCTTCGCCAGCACGAACTGATCCGCGTATATGGTCTCCGCAGTCTGGTTCATGCGCTCGCGGTAACGCTCCTGGTAACGCGGCCGCACCAGGGTAAGACGGATGCGGTAAGAGGCTTTGGGATCCAGGTCACGGTAATGAAACGTGACGCCCTGGTCCTCGTCCTGGGTGTAGTGCATGGTGCGCTGGCTGGGGCGGTTCATCTCCTCCAGCATCTCCGGCACGAACGGCTGCCCGAAATCGTATGGGTAGCCGCGCACGATGTGCGGCGCGTGGTTGCTCGTTCCGGCATTGTCGTAGAACCCGCCCGGCCCCGGATTTTCATAATCGGCGATCATGCCCAGCAACTCGCGCCGCCTGGCGCCGCGAGCCGCTTTGGCGCGCTCCAACTGCCGTTTTATCCAACCCAGACCGATGAAATCATGGTCCAGGTTGAAGATCCCCTCGCTGCGCACGCCGAACAACTGGTTGCTTTCCTCTCCCAGCCGCTCGGCCTCGCGGCGCAAACGCGTCATTTCTGGGTCCGCCGGAAGCGCCGCCAGCATGGCAAGCGCCTGATCGATCGCAGCGTCGCCGGCAGCGCCCGAGGCCAGCACCATCCGCACGTGATCCTCCAGGCGCCGCTGGAGGGCGCGCTGGCGCCGCACGTCAAGCTGGATGTGCTTGTCGAGCGCCGCCTTTTGCATGAACTCCCGCCACAACCAGTTGCCCCGCATGCGTGTGGCGGGCATCCGCTGTCCGGCTTCTCTTACCAGCCGGTAATACCGGTCGATTCCCGTCT
>CAYSBM010000614.1:0-1821 GCA_964429095.1 uncultured Solibacteraceae bacterium
CGTTTTCATCGACATCCAGGAGGTGCATAAGCCGGAACTGGACGCGCAACTGGTGGCCGAGTCCATCGCGCTGCAATTGGAAAAACGCGTAGCGTTCCGCCGCGCCATGCGCAAGGCTGTGGATTCGGCGCTGCGCTTCGGTTGCAAGGGCATTAAAGTCCGCGTATCGGGCCGGTTAAACGGGGCCGAGATCGCGCGCAGCGAATGGTATCTGCAAGGCCAGTTGCCCCTGCACACCCTGCGGGCCGACATCGATTATGGCTTTGCGCAGGCCTTCACGACTTACGGCGTTATCGGCATCAAGTGCGGGGTTTATAAAGGCGAAGTGCTCGATGGCGAGCTGCGGCGGCCGTCGAATGAACCCGAGCCCCGGCGCGCCGGCCAGCGCGAGCGGCGTGAACGCGATGCCCGAGGCGGCGCGCGGCGCGGGCCGGCCCCGGTTCCGGTGGCAGCGGCTACGGTGGCCGAAGCGGCGCCGCCTGTTCAGGAGGTTCCCGAGGAGTTGCCGCAGCCGGCGCGAACAGTGACGCCCATTGCCCCCCCGCTGGCGTCCCCGCAGCCGAACTGGAAGCAGGAAGCCATCGAGGAGCCGGCTTCACCGCCGGCAGGCGGGCCACAGCCGGGCGGCGAGGAAAGCCAGAATTAGCAGGACGGAGATTACGACGCCATGTTGATGCCCAAGAAGGTCAAGTACAGAAAGCAACAGCGCGGAAGGATGAAAGGCAAAGCCTGGCGCGGTTCCGAGCTGGCCTTCGGTGACTACGGTTTGAAAGCCATGCGGTGCGGTTGGATTACCGACCGGCAGATCGAGGCCGCCCGTGTCGCCATGACACGCTTCATCAAGCGAGGCGGCAAGGTTTGGATCCGGCTGTTTCCGGATAAGCCCATCACCAAGAAGCCGGCGGAAACGCGCATGGGAAAAGGGAAGGGCGCTCCGGAACAATGGGTGGCGGAGATCCGTCCGGGCAAGATTCTAGTTGAAATGGAAGGAGTGCCAATGGCCACCGCCGCCGAAGCCATGCGGCTGGCGGCGGCCAAAATGCCCATCCCTTGCAAGATGGTGGCGCGGCCGGAACTGGGTTAGGCGGACAAGGAGGAAGCCAGATGAAAGCCGACAAGCTCCGGGAACTGGACACCAAGGAACTGGACGCGCAGGCGCGGCAGATGCGGGAGCAACTGTTCCGCCTGCGGTTTCAAATGTCCATGGGCCAGATGGACGGTTTAAAGAAATTTCGCGTCTTAAAAAAAGATATGGCGCGTTTGCTGGGCATCCTGCGCGAGCGTGAGTTGAACGCGCAGAAAGGTTAAGGAAGAGCATGAGCGAGGAAAAGACCGCGGCTCGCAAGAACGAAAAGATCGGCCAGGTGGTTTCGACCAAGATGCAGAAGACCGTGGTGGTGCAGGTTTCGCGCCGGGTTCAGCACCCGTTGTACAAGCGGATCATCACCAAGCGGAAGAAGTTTTACGCACATGATGAAGAGCAAACGGCAAAGGTTGGCGACGTGGTGCGGATCGTTGAATGCCGGCCGCTGAGCCGGTTGAAGCGCTGGCAGATGGCCGAGGTGGTGCGCCGGGCGGCGCAAGTGGGCGTCGAACCGGAGAGCCTGGATACGCTGGCGGTGGCCCCGGTGCCGGCTGGCAAGAAGAAGAAATAGGCGGGCTAGGAGGACGTCATGATTGGAATGCGAACAATCCTGGAGGTGGCCGACAACAGCGGCGCCCGCAAATTGAGCTGCATCCTGCCGCGCGGCGGAGACAAGGGACTGCGGGCGGGACTGGGCGATGTGGTCCTCTATATCGGCGGCAACTTGGGAGTCGGAA
>CAYSBM010000614.1:1831-2142 GCA_964429095.1 uncultured Solibacteraceae bacterium
AGGTGAAAAAGGGAAAGGTTGTGCGCTGCGTCATCGTGCGGATGCGAAAGGAAACGCGGCGCAAGGACGGCACTTACATCCGTTTCGACTCCAATGCTGCGGTGTTGATTAACGAAGCGGGCGAGCCGGTGGGCACGCGCGTGTTCGGGCCGGTGGCCCGCGAGCTGCGGGATAAGAAATTCATGAAGATCGTATCGCTGGCTCCGGAGGTGATCTGATGGCGCGGCCGTTTCGCAAGAAAGCTCCGGCCAAGCCGGTGCGGATCGATATCAAAAAGAACGACATTGTGAAGGTCATTGCAGGGCGCGATA
>CAYSBM010000615.1:0-1746 GCA_964429095.1 uncultured Solibacteraceae bacterium
ACTGCAACCGCGTCTTTGATCACGAAATCCTGGCGGTCATTCTCCAAGAGCTGCTGCTTAAACATGGGGTGCGGCTCCTGCTGCACACCCGCTGTGTGGATGTGCAACGCCAGGGGCGGACCTTGGGGCCAGCGCTTGTGGCAGGTGTATCCGGTCTGGAGGCCTTGAGCGCCCAAACATTCGTAGACGCTTCCGGGGACGCCTGCCTGGCGCGGGCCGCCGGCTGCGCCATGCTTGCGCCCGGGCCATACGGCCCACTGCCGCCTTCACTAATGTATTTTGTACGCGAATTGCCGGAGGCCATAGCGCCGCAGTTGCCCATGGGTTGGTTTAAACCCGTCGAGTGCAAGGATGATCTGCCTATGACCAGCACCTGGCCCAACGGTCCCAATTCCAAGGCTTTGAAAGTCAAGGTGCCGGGATTTGACGCGGCCGACACGGAGGGGCTGACCAACTTGGAGATAAGAGCGCGGCAGCGGATGTGGGAAGTGTTGGATTATTTCCAACGCCAGCAGTCATTCCACTGGCGTTTCGACCACTGTTCGTCCATCATCGGCCTGCGTGAAACGCACCGCATCGCCGGCGACTATGTGCTGACTGTGGAAGATTTGCGGGCTGGCCGCGCCTTCGATGACGCCGTGGCCCGGGGCATTTTTCAACTCGATGGCATGCGGTCGGACGATGAAAAGCGCACCTACCTGCTGGACCATGACGCCCAGGTGGTGCCGCCGTATCAGATTCCTTTCCGCGCATTGATAGCACGAGACGCCGACAATCTTTTGATGGCCGGCCGGTGTTTTTCCGCCGACCAGCTGGCGCTTTCTTCGGCGCGGGTGATGACCACCTGCGCCATGCTGGGCCAAGCCGCCGGCACAGCGGCCGCCTGGAGTGCACGGCGGAGTTGCGCTCCGCGGGGGCTGGACGGCCGCGAACTGCGCCAATATTTAGAGGAACGCGGCGCGCGACTGGACATTTGAGCATGGCTTGGGATATGATTTCAGGATTCCGCGAAACTGAAAATACAATTGAAATCACCGTCGGCTCCAACAACAAGCTGCTGGGAACGGAACGCATCCACAATGAAAAAATGTCATGCCGTGGCAATGGCGCGGCTCGGTACGGGATTATGCTGCATGATTATGGTAACCACCATTTGGTCAGATCAGGAACGCCATAAAGGCGCGGTGCAGGCACAGTCACAATGTGCGACGGTGTGGTCATCGGTGAAAGTTGATTTGGGTCAGCCAGTGGTGGCCGCGGTGAGCGAGCCGCATGAACAGCGCTGGGGTTTCTGCCAGTTTCCCGCCTTGTCGCGCCTGCCGGACGGCGCCATCCTGCTGGTTTGGGCCGATGCTGATGACGCCAGCGAAACGCACGGTTACCCGGCACCGGCTTTGCTGTCCCGGGATGAAGGCCGGACATGGCAAACCTATAAGGGTTCACCCCGACCTCTGCGCCCGCATTTCAGTGTTTCCAAGGTGTTTAATGGCGAATATCTGATCGCCCCCGCGCATCCATATCTGAATATCAAAAAGCAAGGGATGCGCCTGCCGCCACCGGTGGCCGAGGCAAAGGTGTACAGAATTGTTCGATCCTACCGAGTGGCGGACATGCCGCAAAGTGCGCAGAACTACATTCACCAACTGCCGGCCGCGCGATGGACGCCTGCAGATAAGCAATGGAAAGATGAAACGGTGATCTACGACCAGCGCAATCAGCTGGCCGCCCTGAGCGAAGGCAGCGAGA
>CAYSBM010000615.1:1756-2142 GCA_964429095.1 uncultured Solibacteraceae bacterium
CCCGCCCGTTCTGCGAGCGGGCACTTCTGCCGCGCGGCCAGGAGCTGCTCTACGCTGAGTACCGCGTCCGCTACGCCCTGGACGACGGCACAGTGCCACCCAAGGCCGCGACGCACTTGATGGTCTCCGCCGACAACGGCCGGACTTTTCAGCGCCGGGTTACGATTGCCGCCGACCCGTCCGGCGCGGATTTATACGGCGAACCGCACTTGGCGCCAACCGCGGATGGCCGGCTAGTCTGCGTGATGCGCAAAACCGACCAGCAGCAGCAACCCATGGCCATCAGCTGGTCTGCCGATGCCGGGCGGCCCTGGACCAAGCCGCGCGAGCGGTTCGAGGTCGGGGTGTGGCCTTGGCTGCTGTTGCGGCGCTGCGGTCTCCTCGTG
>CAYSBM010000616.1:0-2136 GCA_964429095.1 uncultured Solibacteraceae bacterium
GGTCCGCCCACTCTCACGGTGACCCCTCCCCGGCGCTCCACCATGGCTTTAAACTCCCGGCCCACCACCTTGAACAGCAGCACCACGCGGGAAACCTTGATGCCACCGGCCGAAGAACCGGTGCAGCCTCCCACATACATGAGGGCCAGCAGCAGGACTTGCGGCAACGGTTTCCAATTCTCGTAATCCGCGGTTACAAACCCCGTAGTGGTAACGACAGAGGTGACTTGGAACAGCGCAGCCCGAAAAGCGCTTTCTAAGCCATACCCCTCCGTACCCCCCAGGGTGGCGAGGATGACCAGCGTGGCGGCCAGGATCACGGCCGCATAAGTTCTGACTTCTATGTCACGGAAGAAGGCGCGGGGGCGGCGCTCGACCCAAAGCTGATACTGGCGGGCGAAATTGACGCCCGCCAGGAACATGAACAGGATGATGATGTATTCAACCACCGGATTCTGGAATCCGCCGCCGCTGGCCGTAGGGGTTGAGAAGCCGCCGGTCCCCAGCGTGGAGAACGCGTGGCACAGAGCTTCGAAAGGCTCGACGCCGGCCAGCCGCAAGGCGGCATATTCAGCCAGGGTCAGCGCGAAATAAATCCTCCACAAAGCGATAGCCGCTTCGGCGATCCTGGGCTTGAGTTTCTCAGATTTTGCGCCGCTGAACTCAGCCCGGTACAAGTGCATGCCCCCCACACCCAATAGTGGAAGAACGGCGACGCCCAGCAGAACGATTCCCATGCCGCCCACCCAGTGGGTCTGTATACGCCACAACATGAGAGCCCGGTCCAGAACTTCAGTTTGCGGCAAGACCGTCGCTCCGGTGGTAGTGAAACCGGAGGCAGCTTCGAAAAAAGCGTCCGTGAAACCACCGAAGTGGGGCGAAAAGAAGAACGGCAGGCCTCCGAAACCGGCGGCGCTCAGCCAGATCAACGTGACCAGCAGAATGGCCTCGCGGCGTGAAAGGTCAACCGCCGGTCTCCGGCCGGCCGACATCAGGATAGCGCCCGAGAGAGCCGTAAGCAGCAGGCTGAGAACAAGCGGCTCGAGGCTCTCACTCGAGTCGAAGAGCGCCAGGGCTGCCGCCGGAGCCATACTGCCGGCTAATCCAAGCAGAAAAATCCCCAGCACGCAGCCCAGCAAGCGAAAACGGATCAAAACCACCTCCGCCGCGGCTCCACCAGGAAGGCGGACTCAAGCTGACCGACGACCTTCTCGAGGGTAAAAAAGATCACCCGGTCCCCCGCTTCGATGGCTTCCTCGCCGCGGGGTACAACCACGCTGCCGTCTGGCCGGGCGATAGCCCCGACAATGGCGCCCTTGGGCAAACGAACATCCTTCAGCTTCTTACCGGCGTAGCGGGATTCGGCCGACGCCACCAATTCGATGGCTTCGGCCTCCTCCTCGCGGAAGGTGGTGACCGAAAGCACACGGCCCTTACGAACATATTGCAGGATGCGGTCCACTGCATGCAGGCGCGGGCTGACCGTTGTGCTTATGCCCAAACGGTGCGCCATGGGCAGGTAATTCAACCGGTTGATCAAAGCCACCAGCTTCTGGGCGCCCAAGCGGCGGGCCAGCAGTGAGGCGATAATGTTGTCCTCGTCATCGCTGGTAAAGGCCAGGTACGCGCTGGCGTCGCGGATGTTCTCCTCGATAAGCGTGGCTTCGTCGGTCCCGTCAGCATGCACCACCACGGTGGACTCCAGCCTCTGCGAGATCTTCTGGCAGCGTTCGGCGTCGCGCTCAAACAGCTTGACTTCCACGCCCATCTTCTCCAGTTCCTGCGCCATCCAGATGCTCAACTGGCGGCCGCCGAGAATGAAAACCCGTTTCAATTCTCCGCGCGTGCGCAGGCCCATAAATTCGAAAACCTTGTCCAGATCTTCGGCGCGCGTAATGACGTAGATTCGGTCGCCCGTCAGCTGGGTGGCGCTGCCATGCGGGATTATGACCTCGTTACCGCGAAAGATCATGACAATCAGCGAATGCTTGGGCGGCCCGGCGCGCTCCAACTCCGCCAGCGTCATCCCGGCGACACGGCTGCTTTCGTCGATTCCGGTGCCGAACAGCTTCACCCTTCCGCCGGCGAAATCCCCGATGTCGGAGACGCCCGGCGTGCGGCGCCCCCGCAGGATGC
>CAYSBM010000617.1:0-2128 GCA_964429095.1 uncultured Solibacteraceae bacterium
TGCCCTGCATCGGCGCGACAGGGGCGGCCTGCGGCGTCGCGGTGGGCGTCAGGGCCTGGACCGCGCGCCAGATCCGCGCCACGGCCGTCTTGCGGTCGGTGAACTTCTTGACCGGCTTGAGGTGACCGAAGGGCGCCACACCGGCGAAGCTGTTCCAGACCTGGAGCAGGCGATCGGCCGGCCAGTTGGCGGCGAGTTTGGCGAGTTCCTTCTCGCTGGCGAAATGCTCCTGGCCTTCGGGGATCTGCTCGGCGGCAGAGAAGGCCGTGATGTTGTTGTCGGTGTCTATCGCGAAAAGTCGCATGATTCGGTTTCTCCTTGCTTAGAACTTCATGCCGGCGAGTTTCCCGTCGGCGGTGATGGTGAGGTCCTTGTAGTAGGCGCTGGCAATCCTGGCCCAGCCCCACGGGGTTGTGATCTCGTGCCGGGCGGCGATGCGGCTTAACTTCAGCCGGTGCGTGCCGTTGTCGAACTCCTTCTTGAGGTGGCCCCAGCGGTCGAGCTTCCAACCGTCCGCCGTGGCCCACTGGATCAGTTGATCGCGGGTAATCATGGCGCCCCCATTCATCGCTTCCGTTCCACCGGAAGGCAAGCTAAATCCGACAACTGAATCGCACAACGTTTCAAACAGATAGGGGCAGGCATGCCGGATAGGCTGATGAGCCAGGCCGAGTACGCGCGCCACCGCGGCAAGAGCCGCCAGTACATCAGCCGCCTGGCCAAAGCCGGCGTGCTGGTGATGCGGGGCGGCAAGGTGGACGCGGCGGCCTCGGACGCCGTGCTCGACGACCGGCCGGAACCGGTCTCCGAGCGCATCGTCTCGGCGCCGGCGGAAGTCACGCCTTCGGGTGCGACCTTCGCCCAGGCGAAGACCGCCGCCATGGTCTTCAAAGCCAAGCTCCGCAAGATGGAGTCCGACGTCCGGATAGGCAAGCTCGTCGAGGCGGAGCTGGTCAAGCAGCGCTGGTCGGCCATCTACCGCTTGATCGTCGACCGGATCCTGGCGTGGCCCAACCGGCTGGCTCCCGAGGTGGCGGCGCTGACCGACGAGCGGCAGGTGCGCGAGGCGATCCTGCGCGAAGTGCGGGCGCTGGTCAACGACCTGCGCGCGGACGTGCAGTATGCGCGTTGAAGAGATCCAGATTCTCGCGGCCGAGGTGCTCGCGCCGCCGCCCGACCTGACGGTGTCCGAGTGGGCCGATCAGAACCGGCGGCTGTCGTCGGAGTCGGCCGCGGAGAAGGGCGAATGGCGCACGGACCGGGCGCCGTACCAACGCGCGGTGATGGACGCCATGGGCCCGTCGAGCCCCTACGAAACGGTCGTCATGATGTGGGCGGCCCAGTCCGGAAAGAGCTCGATGCTCGAGAACTTCCTCGGCTACATCATCGAGCTCGATCCGGGTCCGGTGCTGTTGGTTGAGCCACGCGAGGTGGATGCCGAAGCATTCTCGAAGGACCGTTTGGCTCCGATGCTGCGCGACACGCCGTGTCTGCGCGGCAAGGTGGCCGATGCGCGCTCGCGCGATTCGAACAACACGATCTTGCACAAGAAGTTCCTGGGCGGCTCGATTACGCTCGCAGCGGCGAACTCGCCCGCGGGTCTGGCGATGCGCTCGATCCGTTACTGCCTGCTCGACGAGGTGGACCGTTACCCGGCGAGCGCCGGCAGTGAAGGCGACCCGGTGAACCTTGCCATTACCCGCACGGCCAACTTCTGGAACCGGAAGATCGTGCTCTGCTCGACGCCGACGACCAAGGGCGCATCGCGCATCGAGCAAGCCTGGCTTCAGTCGAACCAGCAGAGCTACTGGGTGCCCTGCCCGCATTGCGGCGGCTTCCAGGTGCTCGCTTGGGCCAACCTCGTCTGGCCGAAGAGCGAGCCGGAGAAGGCCGAATATCGGTGCGAGCACTGCTCGCGAATGATCGCCGACTGGCAGAAGCACGGAATGCTCAAGGCCGGCGAGTGGCGCGCGGCGCGGCCCGAGGTGTGCGATGTCGCCGGCTTCTGGATCAACGGCCTGTACTCGCCGTGGCGCAAGTGGGGTGCGCTCGCGAAGAAGTTCCTGGCCGCCAAGAAGTCGATCGAGACGGTGCGCGAGTTCGTAAACACGGTGCTCGCCGAGCCTTG
>CAYSBM010000618.1:0-1087 GCA_964429095.1 uncultured Solibacteraceae bacterium
CGCGATCAAGATGGCCTTCCCGCCCACCGCAGCCGCGGGCGCCGCGCAGGCTGCCGAACCGGCTGCCGATGGCGCGCTGTTGTACACCGCCATCTGCCAGCCCTGCCATCAAGAGGGGGGCGTGGGCGTGGAAGGCAAATATCCGCCCCTGGCGGGGTCGGAATGGCTCAACGGCGACCCTTCCATCCCCGTGCGGATCGTCCTGAACGGATTGACGGGGCCGATTCAAGTGAAGGGTAAGACCATTGTCAACGAGATGCCCGCGTTCGGTGCGCAACTCAACGATGCCGAAATCGCCGCGGTCGTCAGCTACGTGCGTTCCTCTTTCGGCAACCGGGCCGCAGCCGTGGACGCCAAACTGGTGCGCGAATGGCGTGACCGCACCGCGTCGCTGGGGCCGTGGACGGCGGAAAGATTAAAGGCGGCCCAATGAGGAAGACGGTTGTGCTCACCGCAACGGCGCTGCTCGCGCTGGCTTCGAGCGGCTGCCGCAACGCGGCTGCCACCAGCCCCGCACAGCCGATCGCTTTTAGCCATAAGATCCACGCCGGCGACCACCGCATCGATTGCCTGTATTGCCATTCCGGGGCGCGCCGTTCTCCGGTTTCCGGCATTCCCAGCGTCCAGCTTTGTATGGGGTGCCACAAACTGGTGGCGGCTTCCAAGCCTGAAATCGTGCGTTTGCGCAGCTACTGGGATAAGAAACAACCGATCCGTTGGACCCGGGTGGTGTGGGAGCCGGACTATGTCTTCTTTAACCACTCTCCGCATGTGGCGCGCGGTGTGCGCTGCCAGCAATGCCACGGGCCGGTTGAAACCATGACGGAAGTCCGGCTGGAACATAGTTTGAACATGGATTTTTGCATCGCCTGTCACCGCCGCGAGAGCGCCTCGCTGGACTGTTACACGTGCCACCGATGAAGAAGAACACAGCAGTTCCGAACGTTGCCGGCGCCGCCCGCCGGGACTTCTTGAAGGTGCTCGGCATCGGCTCGGCCGCCGGCCTGGCCGGTTGCTCCCCCACTGCGCCCGACGCGCAGACACCAAAAGTCGTGCCCCCCGAGCAGGTGCAGAAGGGACATGCGCA
>CAYSBM010000618.1:1097-2105 GCA_964429095.1 uncultured Solibacteraceae bacterium
CCCACCTGCCGCGAGTGGCCGGCGGGCTGCGGGGCGCTGGCGCGGGTGCGCGAGGGCCGCGTACACAAACTGGAAGGCAACCCCGTCCACCCGGTGAACGGCGGCGGCTTATGTGCGCGCGGACAGGCCGCCATCGAGGGACTTTACAATCCGGACCGGTTGCGAACTCCGCTGGTTCGCGACTCCAAGGGCATCTTGCAGCCGGCTTCATGGCCGGACGCCATCGCGCGCTTCAAGGACGGGATTGCGCGTTACGCCATGAGGCCGGATGCGGCCGCTGTGCTGAGCGGTGCGGTGAGCGGCGCTGTGCAAGAGGCCATCGCTTTGTGGCTGAAGAGCGCCAATTCCTCCCGGCACCTGCGCTACGAACCCATTGCTTACGAAAGCCTCCGCGCGGCCAACCGGGCGGCGTTTGGCCAAGACCATCTGGCCCAGTTGCGTTTCGCCGAAGCCCAGGCCATCTACATTTTCGGCGCCGATGTAATCGAAACGTTCCTTTCCCCGGTGGGTTTTGCGCGCGGCATGGCCGACGCGCGCGCCCGCGGAGGCCGGCTGGTGCACTTCGGATCGCGGCTGTCGCTGACCGGGGCGCACGCCGATCAGCAGGTCGCTTTGGCGCCGGGCGCCGAAGGACTGGCGGCAATGGCGCTGGTGCGCGAGTTGCTCGCGCTGGGTGGGGGCGCCCATCTGGAGAACCTCCGCGAGAAACTGAAGGCGGCGGCCGAGCCTTTCACACCGCAGCGCGCGGGTCTGGATCCGCGTTTGGTTAACGAACTGGCGCAGGAGTTGAAGCGCCGTCCCTCGGTCGCCGTCACAGGCGGAACCGAAACCTGCGATAGCCACGCCCAGGCCACGGCCCTGGCTATTACGCTCTTGAACCTGGCAACCGGCGCCATCAACACAACCGTGCGCTTCGACCGCACTCCGGCGATCGACCGCGCAGCTACCTACGCCGACTTGCTGGCGCTGGGCCGCGCGATAGAAGAAGGTTCGGTCAAGTCCCTGGTC
>CAYSBM010000619.1:0-2099 GCA_964429095.1 uncultured Solibacteraceae bacterium
ACGCAAGGCCGGGCGATCTGGGTTTACCTGCGGATGTTCATTCTGCCGGTGGGATTGAACCTGGACCATGATTTCGCCATCAGCCGTAGCCTTTGGGACCATGGCGCCTGGTTGGGCCTGGCGGCGCTGGCGGCGGTAACCGCAACCGCCTTTGCGTGGCGGCGCAAGTATCCACTGGCGACCTACGGCATCCTGGTCTTTTTTCTTTTGATTGCCCCTACTTCCTCCTTCGTCCCCATCAAGGATCCGCTGGTTGAGCGGCGGATGTATCTGCCCATGATCGGCCTAGTGCTGGCGGCCGCGGACCTGACGCGGCGGGTGCGGATTCGCCGGCTAGCGCTGGCGTGGGCGGCGGCTGCGATTCTCGCGGCCGCGGGAGCGGCTACACGCGCGCGCAACCACGTCTGGAGCGGCGCAGTTGCTTTGTGGGAGGATTCGGTACGAAAGTCGCCAGCCAAGTACCGGCCCCATTTTCAACTGGCGTACGCCTACTTTCAGGCGGGCCGGTGCCAGGAAGCCGTACAAGAATATGAACGGGCTGCGCGTCTGGCCAAACCGGATTACAACCTGCTGGTGGACTGGGCGCTGGCCTGCGACTGCGCGCAACAGCCGGAGCTGGCCGTGGCCAAGCTCCGCGAGGCCGCCCGGCTGGAACGGAACGCGCACGTCTATGCGCTGATCGGGATGATTTACGGCAAGCGAACGCGCCGCGCTGAGGCCGAGGCGGCTTTGGATGAGGCCGAGAAGATCAACCCGCGTTTCGCCAAGACTTACGTATACCGCGGCAATCTGCAAATCTCGGCCGGCGAATACGCCGCCGCCGCCGAAAGCTTCCGGCGCGCTCTGGAACTCAACCCCCGCGACGAAGACGCCGCCGCCGGACTTGCCGTGGCGCGCAGGAACCTGAAGGTTGCATACTAGATGCATTGGGTAATCTGGACAACCAACTCCGCATCGGCATCAATGCCCTATACCTGATTCCGGGCGGAGTCGGAGGAACTGAGATCTATCTGCGGAGCCTGCTGGCTGCGCTGGCCGCTATCGATTCCCAGAACCAGTACATCGTGTATGTAAACCGGGAAACGGGCGCTTCGCTATGCTCCGGCGCTCCGAACGTTAGGATTTCGCCGCAGCCGGTGCGCGCCTCGATCCGCCCCTGCCGGATCATGTGGGAGCAGCTAGCCATGCCGCGGTTGGTCCGCCGCGACCGGCTCGATGTGCTCTTTTGCCCGGGATTCACGATGCCTCTGGCCGCCGGCTGCCCGTCGGTGGTGGTTTTTCACGACCTGCACCACAAACGCCATCCGCAACATTTCCGTTGGTACGAACTGCCGTTTTGGAGATTCTTCTTGTGGGCCTCGGCGCGCTACGCAGCGAGGCTGATTGCGGTGTCGGAAGCCACAAGGGAGGATCTTCTGCGGTACTACAAGTTGGAGGACGGCAGAATTGAGGTTGTGCGGCACGGCGTCGAGGAGCGTTTCTTCGAAATCTCTCGCCTGAGGGCCGGCCAAAACCCCCGTCCGTTTCTGCTTTGCGTTTCCACCCTGCATGCCCACAAGAACCTGGACCGCCTGATCCGTGCGTTCGCCGCATTCCGGTGTCACAGGCCGGAATTTCAGCTGGTGATTGCCGGCATACGTGGGCCGCAGAGCAAGTCTCTGGACCGGCTGGTCAGGCAGTTGCACCTGGAGCAAGTGGTGAGGTTCACCGGTTGGATTCCGCGCGAGGAGCTATACGATCTCTACCGCGAGGCCCACTCGTTCATCTATCCTTCGAGCTTCGAAGGCTTCGGCATGCCGGTGCTGGAAGCGCTAGCCGCCGGCGTTCCCACGGCCTGCTCGGAAATTCCGCCGATTCGTGAATTCGTGGGCCGGGCCGCCCTCCTGTTTGATCCCGCCGACGAGGGCGCGATTGGCCAAGCTCTGAAACGCCTGATTTGCGATGAGGAATTGCGGGCGGAGCTGAGCGCGGAAGCCCCCCTCCGGCCTGCCAAATGCAACTGGAAGCATCCGCCCCGGGAACCCCGGCCCCGCGGCGCTCTTCGGGAAGATCATCGCGAAGGGCCGGGACGGCGACGAGCCGGTCTACGAGGCGCGCTT
>CAYSBM010000620.1:0-2097 GCA_964429095.1 uncultured Solibacteraceae bacterium
ACCTTGCCAAGGTTGATGTCGCGGGTTCGAATCCCGTCTCCCGCTCCATCAACCGTTCACTTTCCCTCCACTGAACGCCTCGCGCGAATGGCGAGCAATTCCCGTACGATCGTGTTGGTGGTGAGAGGTGTGACGCCAGCCGGTTCGCACCAGGAAGCCGGGCGGAATGACTTGTGCATATGCCCAAGGGTGTGGCTGTCGCTGCCCACGGTAAACTGAATGCCGCCCTCGGCCAGAGGCTTGATGTCGGCAATGAGCGCCTCGCGGCAAGCCGGGATTTTCCAGTACGCCTCGGTGTCCCAGGTCATTTCGATGTAGATGGACTGCCCCTTAAGCAGCTCAATCAGTTCTTGCTGCTCTCCTGGCTGGAAGAAACGGTATTCGGAAGCGGCAATGGAGTTCAGATCGCGGCCCTGGCTGCGGGCGGTTCTTTGAATGTTCTCCAGGCGCATAGGGAAAGGGTGGAACACGATCATCGGAACTTGGTATATTTTCTGCGCCTCCAGCATTTGCTTTACACGGCGTATGAGCGTGCGGCCGTTTGGCGGCGCGCCTCCATTATTAGGCGAAATGTGAAAGCCCAGAACGTCGGCCATCTGCAAGGGCGCTCGCTCCAGCCCGGTATCCAGTTCCCGCTCGGATACCTCCCAGCCTTTGAAGACAATCACGTCGCCGCGCAGGGCCACATTGTCGAAATCCGTCATTAGAGCGCGGTGGCCTGCGGCGCCCGCAGGATACCGCGCGAAGAACTGATTCTTTTCCCGCCACGCCTCGTAGTCGGCTTGGCTCTTGCGGTACAGCTCGATGTGGTCGAGTAGAACGAACACCCTGCGGCCATCGTTGACCGCCAAGCTGATCCAGGTGTTCAAATCCACTTGTCTTTCCATGCCGGCGTGCAGATGCATATCCATCTGGTGAAGCTGAAACAGCCCTTCCTGGATTGCTTGGCCAGGCAGGGGAGGCGAGCCGGCCAGGATCACAGCCGCTAGCGCGCAAGGCAAGACGATCAGACGAGTCAGCATGATGGCCACGAAGGTAGCAAGCTTCAGCCCGCCAGCGCAAGTTGTAGACTATGCCCTATGGCAACTATAAGAACTCTTCTAATGCTGGCGTGCGCACTTGAGCTGTGCGTCCAAGCCAGAAAGACGGGCTTTGTCATCATGGACGCGGAGGGCGTGGCGGGAATCTGCCGCCAGGAACAGACCGATCCCAAGGATCCCGAACTGCGGCAATTGCTCACCGGTGAGATCAACGCGGCTGTGGAAGGCTTGTATGAAGGCGGGGCGGAGGAAGTACTGGTCTGGGACGGACATGACGGTAGCCAGACGTTATCGGCGGCCACCATCCATCCGAGGGCCAAGCTGATCATCGGCAACATCGGCGCCAATTATACTTTCGACCGCCGCTATGCCGCGCTGGCCTTCGTCGGCCAGCACAGCATGGCGGGCGTGCGCGGCGGCATCATGGCGCACAGCTATAGTTCGCTGGGGATCCAGAACCTCAAACTCAACGGCAAACCCATCGGTGAGATCGAGGCCGCTGTGGCCCTGGCCGGCGCTTATGATATCCCGGTGATTCTGCTAACCGGGGACAACGCCGCCGTGGAGGAACTGCGCGCCATTGTGCCGGAGGCCGAGACCGCGGCGGTGAAAGAAGGCCTGCAACGCTACGCCTGCATCAGCCTTTCGGCCGAGGCGGCGCGGGCGAAGATCCGCGAAAGCGCCCGCCGCGCGATGGCTAAAATCGGACAAGTGCGTCCTTATAAAATCACCGGTCCGGTCACCATCGAAGTCGAGTACACGACGCGAAACTCCCTGGCCGTGGACGCCGGCCGGCTTACCGGCGCCACGGTGATAGGCGATCGCACGATCCGTTACAGTGGCAAGGACTTCCTGGAAGCGTGGTTTCGCTACCGGGTGCACTGAGACGCCCTGGCGCAGCGGCTGGCCACCAGCAGCAGAGCGAAGCATCTATGTAAAGCAATGGCGCGGCGGCCGGCTAATTGCCCTTGATCCAGTCCACGATCTCCCGCGCGATGCCGTCTATGGGCATATCCTTTACCAGGCGCGTCTCACGCTGTTGTTTCGGCAAGGTGAC
>CAYSBM010000621.1:0-2097 GCA_964429095.1 uncultured Solibacteraceae bacterium
CCCGGAACCGCGGTTTCCAGCCGGTGGAACCGCACTTGTCCAGCCTGCTGGTTGTAGTAGTCGCGGTTGAGCTTAATGATCTGGTAGCCGTAACCGAACTTAAGGCTGTGCGAACCTTTGATCCAGCTCAAGTCTTCATCTAAACCATAGATGTTGTGAAACTCCTGGTAGTCTTTGGTGGAGTCCCAGCCGTACCAGTTGTCTGTGGAAAACAGGACCGATAGCATCTGATTGTTGTAGTTCGGGTTGTTCTTCAGCCCGCCGATCTTGTCGCCCCAGTTCTGCCCCGCAGGCACCGCCGTCACGTCCGGTTCGGGGTGATACAGGCGGTGGTAGCCTAACGTAATGTTATTGATCAGCGTAGGCGTAATCAGGTGTGTATCATTGAGCCGCAGCACATGGCCGTAATACTCGCCACCCTTGACGTAGGTTTTCCCGGATAAGGGCTTAGGCAAATTAATCCAACTGTTGGGATTGTCAGGATCCTTGGTATACGCCGCGTCGACCCAGGTGCCGTTGCGGCTGAAGGAAATGGCCAGCCGGTTCTTAGTCCCGAAATTGCGGTCCAGCTTGGTGGAAATGGCGTTCTCAATTGTCTTGCGCGGGGCATTCCCGGTGAGCACCAGGTTGCGCACCTCGGCCCCATAGCGCTGCCAAGCGTCGGGCACATTCGGATCGGGCATGTACTTCATGATGTTGCGGGCAATGGGACTAATCCGGCTGGCGGGAATCTGGTTTCCGGGGAACACATCCCGGGTAAACCCTCCCGCCGGATTGCTCTTAGTGGTAATCGGGTCGTAAATAGGAATCAACGTTCCGTTCGCCTTCTTCCAGTTGGAGAAATTGCCAGCTTTCATAGCTGCGGTAGGGATGGTCAATTCCCGGACGCCCGAGGTTGCCGGCTGGCGGTAACCCTCATAGGCGATGTAGAAATAGAAGCTGTTCTTGCCGTTGTAAATCTTAGGCACAAAAATGGGTCCACCGGCGCTGGCGCCGAAGTCGTTGCGGTGATAGATGGCCTTCTGAGTGCCGTTGCGGTTGTTCAGCCAGGTGTTGGCATCCAAACGCTGGCTCTGGTAGTAGTCGAACAAACCGCCGTGGAATTCGTTGGTTCCCGACTTGGTGATCAAAGTGATCAAACCTCCGGAAGCGTGGGCTTCCTCGGCCTTGAAAGCCGCCGTGTCGATGCGGAATTCCTCGATCGAGTCGAGCACCGGAGTTAAACGGTTCATATAACCCGGGTGGTTGCGGAAGCCAATCTCCACGCTCAAGCCGTCCACGCTCACGTTCCAATCGAACCCCTGGCCGCCGCCCACCATCAGGTCGTCCCACGCCGTCTCACCCGTATTGCTCTTGACCTGTGGGAGCATCATCATGAGATTAAAAGCGTTCCGCATGCCGCTGCCCACTCCAACGGCCGGCACGGGAAGCTGCTCAACCAGCTTCCGCTCCATGGTAGCGCTCACTTCGGTGGTTTCGGTCTTAAGCACGGGCGGAGCGCCGGTCACGGTGACCCGCTCACTGACCTGGCCTACCTCAAGGGTCACGTCCACGCGGATGTTGTCGCCGCCGAAGAGCACGATGCCTGGGCGGGTCCAGCTCTTAAAGCCCGAGCTGGTGACGGTCACTTCATAATTTCCCACCGGCAGGTTCGGAATGACGTAGTTACCGGTGCTGGAACTCACCGTTTCAGCCTGTGTCCCGGTGGCCACATTACGGGCAACTACTTTGGCCCCCGGTATGACGGCCCCGGTCGAATCGCTGACCAGGCCTGTGATGACGCCCTGGGTTACCTGCGCGGCTGCAACTTGGCACACCAACAGCAATAGCAGCCACAAGCAGGCGAAGTGAAAACTCCGTGTACGCCTCATGGCATCCTCCTGGATGGCTTGTGAAATCTTGGTCCTTCCTCAAAAGCCCAGACCGCTACGAGATACATATACACCGGGACCCGTTTGGGATCAAGAGAAATTCTTCCGGAGACAAGGAGTTGGCGGCTGCGGCCCGGATCCGGTAAGGTCATAAGAGAGCGGCGCAGCCGTTCGAATGGAGGATGAGGGGTGGACTCAACCAATTTCCAGTATTTGTTCTACGGCC
>CAYSBM010000622.1:0-2096 GCA_964429095.1 uncultured Solibacteraceae bacterium
CGGCCCCGCCCAGAGCTTTTTTCTACCAGTTCAAGTGCATCGCCAGCTTGATGAACCGTGGCAGATTGCGTTGTGTGGGGTTCAACTGGCCAAATGCCGCGTTGGTGACGTCCGTAGACTGCATGTCCGCAAACCAGGGATGGTTCATCATATTAACCATCTCGAAGCGGAATTGCAGTTTGAGGCTTTCGCGCAGTGGGAAGTACTTCGACAGCGAAGTGTCCCAGTTCTGATAGCCCGGCCGCCGCACGTCGCTGAACAAATAAGGCCACGTGCGCCAGCCGTAGGTCGTGTTGGGCACCGAGACCGGCGTGCCGGCTGCGGTCTTCCACAAAGAGGTGTCGAAGACCTGTTTGTAGGTCGGGTTACTCAGCTTTGCGCTGCCCGGCCGCACCTGGGGGGCGTTGGGATAGTCCACCACCCAGCCTTTCTGATAGGTGATGTTGTAGTTCAACTGCCAGCCACCGATAATCTGGTTCACCACACCCGGGATATTGCTGGCCAGAGGTTTGCCCTTGCCAAAAGGCAATTCGTAAATGCCCGCAATGACGAACTTTTGCGGGGTGTCGGCGTCCTGGTAGGGCTCCTTGATAAACTTGGTGGCGTCGTAGTTGTTCATGCCGCCGAAATCCTGCGAGTTCAGCATGCGGATTTCTTGCAGGTTCTTGCCGATGGTGTAAGCCGCCAGGAAGCTCAACCCGTGCGTCATGCGCTTGGTCACCTTGAAGTTCACCCCATGGTACTGATTGCGGCCCACCGGAACGCTGGCCCAGGTGGCGCCACTGTACTGCGGGTAGGCGCGCCAGAGGATCTGCCTTTGAATAGTGGCGCCGTTGAGGCTGGCGTTGTTGGGGATTAGCCCCGCCATGGGGTTGGGCACCTGGGCGGTGTAGTAAGCCGTATCCACCGCCCCGGTGGAAGTCACCCGGCCCATTTCGCTGGCCGGAATGTAGTTTAGTCCGAAGTTCACCAACAGACGGCGCGTCGTGTTGCCGCCGTAGCCGACCTCGGCCAAAATCCCGCTGGGCAACTCGCGCTGGATGTCGAACGAGTACTGGTGTGTATAGGGCAGGCCGCGGTCATACTTGTACGACGTGACTCCTTCACCCAAGAAGCTGGCCGCGCCCTCGCTGGTGCCGATGGGATCCAGCAGTTTACTATTGGGGTAGGAAATGAACGCATTCGCCGTGGACAAGCCGGGATAGGGGGTTAGACCGTTGGTGGAAACCACGGCGTTGGTCTGGCGGCTGAACCCGCTGGAGGCTCCGTATTCCTCCGCCCCCATATCGTAGAGGCCATAACCGCCGCGCAGCACCCACTTCTCTGCTAACTTGTAAGCCGCACCGATGCGCGGTTGCCAGTTGTTCTTGTCCATGCCTACAATCTCGCGCGGCACGCCTTGAAAGCCCGCGAATCTCACGGCGCCTTTCAAGTTCAGCCCGGTCACCTTGCTGGCGATGGGGCTGGCGGCGTTGAAGTCCAGGCCCTGCACCATCCGGTTGTAGCGCTCCCGGTTGCCGGTCTCGCCGTCCCAGCGAAGGCCCAGGTTCAGGGTCAGCCGCGAAGTGACCTTCCAGTCGTCCTGGAGGAATCCGGCGTAGTAGAAGTGGGTGTAGGCCGGATCGATGTTCTTCTGGATATAAGCGCTCGCCGGCAAACCCATCAGGAAGCTGGCGATGGAGTTGCCTGAGGCTGCGTCGGCGGTGGAGGCGTTGGCCTGCGTCCAACCCTTGGTGAAACTGTAGTAACCCGAGGGATATCCGCGACCCGGAATGTTGTTGTTGTACTGGCGGGCTTCCAGGCCGAATTTCAGGAAGTGCCGGCTGATCACTTTGTTGAAGTTGGGCTGGATGCTGTAAGTGTCTTTAGTCCCGGGACCGGCCGCGTCGGCGCCCAGGCTCAAATAGTCGGTGAAGTCGAACCGCGGGAACTGGTACTGGGTGATCTGCGCAACGATCACGCTCGAAAAGCCCAGTCTCGCCGGGTTGAAACCAGCGCCGATGGTGCTGCCGCCAGCCTCTTCCCAGCGGTTCAGACCCACCCGCAAATCGAAGGTCATGGTCGGCGATATGGTCGAGGTCCAGTTCAGCATCACG
>CAYSBM010000623.1:0-2095 GCA_964429095.1 uncultured Solibacteraceae bacterium
CCAGTCGGCGCAGGCCAGCAGGGCAACATTGGAACAGTCGTTGGTAGCGCAGCCTTTGCAGGCGATCCAGGTGGCGCCAGGAGCCATGCCAGCGGTGTAACTGAGCGCAGCGGAGTTGCTGGCCACCATGGTGCCCATGGTGTGGGTACCGTGCCCATTGTTATCGCAGGGTACACCGCCGGTGCAGGTATTCGTTGGGTCATTCCAGCAGTCCAGGCTGTCGGGATCGCTCTGGCAGCGATAAGCGCTAAGCAGGGCCGGGTGATTGTACTGCACGCCGGTGTCGATATTGGCGACGATGATATTCTCGCCGCTGACGCCGTAAGTGCTCCAAAACGCGGGCGCCTGGACATCGGTCAGCCCCCAGGTAGTGGCGGCGTCAATCTCACTCTGCGGCAGGGCTGCGTCCGCCGCCTCTGCCAGACAGTGCTGCAGGCAGCGGCCGGCGTCAATGGCGTCTTGAAAGGGCTCCAGGCTGGACGGCCCGCCGACGGTGATGGTGACCGGCGCGCGGATTTCGGCGACCTCATCGCCGAAAGCCTGAACGGCATTGAGAGAACTGCGCGTGCCGCCGTACACGTAAATCTCGTTGCCGGCGAAAAAGCTCTCGTATTTCGCGCCTTGTTCATCCAGCACAGCCAATACGTCTTTTTGGCTTTCGCGGGCAGTGGCCTTGAGCGCATCCACCACATATTGGCCGCGTTCGACCCAATCCTCGATCTGGTAGGCGGCTTCCAGGTTGGCCTGATCGGCCATGACGATGATGTAATCGGTCTGGCTGTCCTCGGTCAGGGCATCCAGAACGGCCTGCTCGATTTGCGGACCGTCGCCGCCCTGTTGGGTTGGACTATTATCGAAAGCGGCCGCCAGCTGGATGTTCAGCAGGCTGAAGGCGGCGATCAGGCTGACCGCCAGACGCCAGAAACGTACGAACCAATTGAATTTATTGATAAATATCGGCATAACCTCATCCTGAGGGATGCTGCTGTGCTGATCATGAGCTACCGGTAAAATCGGGCGCTTGATGAGCATGGATCATCCCAAGCCCCCTGAAAATTGTAATTTGTGGCTGCTTATTCGGCAGTTCGATGTATTTCAGTATATGCGCGGGTGTGCTTATTGACCATTAAGGATAGATAAAAATGTCCAGACTTTTATTCCGCATCCGGGGTCAGGCCGAGCTGGCGCGCCTGGTCGTAACTGAGTACGTCCGGGTCGCCGGAAAGAGCGCTGCCGGTGTCGCTGACCGCCTGTTCCCAAAAACCGTCGGCGTCGCTTGGCGTTAATTTTGTCTGCGGACCGTCAAAGGCATGGATCAATTCCTCGTTGGGGGCTTCATCCGCCGGCGTGGTGCTTTCAATGGCGGCCGCCAGCGGCGCACCACTTTCAGGAGAGAATGGAGCGCTGCGCTGCACTTCGCCGCGGGCATAGAAGCGTACATCCATAGCCTCCATAATGCGCGCCAGTTCCTGCTGAGCGGTGAACAACTCTTCCTGGGTCAGCGCGGTGCGCAGGCCGCTGCCGTCATTGCGCTGGTAGACGACCAGGGCATATTCACCGACCGGGGCGATGATGACATTTTCAGGGTCGCCGCGGAAGGCCAATACGGCCTGCGGCAGGCCGGTATGCACCAGATGCGCCACCCGCGCGGCCGCGCTGAGAGCGGCCATAACGGCCGGGGCCCAGCGGTTTTCGAAGTCGGCGTCGTTGCCTTCGCCGGCCTGCACGCGTACCCGGCCATGATCATCGGCCAGCAGCACCTGGCGCGCGCCTAACTCACGGCGCAGACGGGTAACCAGGGTGGAGATGCTTTCTTCAGGCAGTTGCTGCGCAGTGATAGTGGCGGCAGGCGAAGCGGGCGGTATGGGAATGGAGGGCGCCGGAGATTCATCCACCAGGTCGAGCAGTTCCTGGGCAATTTGCAGAAATTCGCCTACCTTAATCGGCTTGCGCATGAAGCGGTTGGCGCCGGCTTCTTCCGCCTCTTTGACCAGCTTTTCATCGGTCATGCCGGTGATCATAATAAAGCGGGTTTCGGGGCTGCGTGAACGGAGTTTCTTGAGCTGTTCGAAACCAGACATGCCCGGCAGCCGGA
>CAYSBM010000624.1:0-2094 GCA_964429095.1 uncultured Solibacteraceae bacterium
GGGCGAGAGGGACCGTCGACTGCGTCGTTCTCCTGCAGGGGCAGACCATTGTGAAGCACCCGCAGAAACCGCGCGTTTTCGGTCTTCTTGCCGCTTGTGTCGAACCTTGGCGCGCGGAACCAGATCTGGAAACTCTGCCACTCACCGGGACGACGGCTGGCGTTCACTTTAGGCGGGGATCCACCCACACCCTGGCCATTGATCCAGCGCTTATAGATTCCGCCGCAGTCGGCGCTGGTGAGCTTCTCCCAGGCGCCGTAGCTGTCGAAGATCTGCACTTCATACAAGCCCTGCAAGTAGACGCCCGAATTGCCGCCCTTGGCGATCATGAATTCCAGATACAGTTCTACGTCTCCGAACTTCTCATCGCTTACCAGATTGCTGGTTCTGCCTTGCGCGCCGTTCAGGATGGAGCCGGCCGGCGCGGGTTCGCCGAACAGCCGCGTGGGACCATAACGGTCCCAGCGCACGCCCCGCGTGGTAAACCATTCCAGCGGCTTGCCGTCCTGAGTGTGCCAGCCGCTGAGGTCGCGTCCGTTCAGCAGCGGCTTCCAGCCGGACTCGAGCAGGTAGGGAGCATCGCCGTGCGCTTCCCCGTCGGTAAATTCGGCGGGCTTCTGCGCCTGTACGGCTCCGGGCAAGAGAGCAGAGAGAAAGGTGCACACGAGCGCTCTGAACATGCCGACAATATAGCACCATCCCCGCGGCGGCAGACACCGCACGGGGTTCTGGTCTTATTGGGCGCCGGGCCCGGCCAGCTCGCGCCGGGCTCTGGCGGCCAGATCCGCATACAAGCGCCGCGCCTCCTGGATGCGTGCGCGCAATGGCTCCACGCACGGCGCGAAGCCGGCCTCCGGAATGTCGTAGTTTCCTTCGCCGCCGGGGTTGGGCCCCACGCTTAGCCACTCCTCCATCTGTTTCAGATTCTCCAGGCGCTTCTCTACCAATTCATTCACCGCCCGCAATTTCCAGAATGGTTTGCCGCCCACGCGAATGTAAACGGGCGTGGTGCGGGCATGGGCGCAGCGCGCCGCAATCCACGTGCTTGCGTTCACCTTCCAGCGGAATTCAAGCTCCAGCGGCTGGTTTGAATCCTGCCGGGCGCTCACCGACCGGATCACGTCCCCCTGCTCGAGCACATCCAGGTAGCGAGGCGCCACCAGCGGGCTGGCGGCTGTGGCCCGCACCTGGAGGACTTCGCCGGACTGAGCCTCGATTTCCGTGCCCGGCGGCTTGCCGTTTACCCATAGTTCCAGCATGGGTCCGGCGGTGACGAAGGTCCGCCCCGCTTTCACCGCTTCGTACCAGGCGTCCGGATCGCGGCGGCCTGCAGTGTATGCGTACATGCGCGACTGGCCGATTGAGTTGCCCCAGGGTACGTCGCTGCCTGCGGTGGCCGTCAACTTGAATCCCAGGTTCAGGAATTCGTTGTACAGCGTATCGTCCACGTCCCCAAACTCGCAGATCTCCACCCCGTCAACCTTGCCCTTGATGATGTTCAAACTCATATCCAGGCGCACAAAGAACGACATCATGGCCGGCTGATAGGTGTGCACATAGGTGCTGATCGCCTTTTGCCGGCGCATCTCGTCGAAGACCAGATCGTAGAGATAGTAGCGCTCCGGCGCCCGGAACGGCGCCAGTATGTTCATGTGCAGCGTGTGGCCGATGTGGTTCGTCCGGGGATCTTCCTGCCCCGGAACCAGCGCATAGCCATCTCTGACGTAACGGCCGGCGGGCCCGTAGGCGTACTGCTCGAAGTAGGTCTTGCGCGCGTCGCCCATGCGCATTACGTTGGCCAGCCGCACGTCCTCGGCCTTCGCCCAGGTCAGTAATGTTTGATTGGAAGCTTCGCTGCTGCGCTCGTAATGCGCGTGAGCGTCGCCGGAGATCCACCCCCGGGCCGCCATGTCGATCCAACGCTTGAGACGGATCGTGCGCTCCACCGTCCCGCCCGGCGGCACGCGCACCTGTTCTACCACTGCCTCATACTCCGGGCCTTTCCCTACGATCAGCGTGTAGTCCCCAGCAGGAAGCGTCAACGAAAATCCTCCGGCGACGAAGAAAACGCGACGCTGGTTCAAATCCCCGGGC
>CAYSBM010000625.1:0-1418 GCA_964429095.1 uncultured Solibacteraceae bacterium
GCTTTGGCTGTGGTGAGCGAGGCGCCTCCTCCAGACGGATTTAAGGGCCTTTGGATTCAGGTGGAGCACGGCCGGAGGGCTTTGGCGGTGGCCGCCCGCCGCTTCTACGGCGAGCCGGACGCCCGCCTCCATCTGACCGGAATTACGGGCACCAACGGTAAGACCACGACGGCCTTCCTGTTGGACTCCATTCTGCGCGCAGCGGGCCGGGTCACCGCCTTGGTGGGGACAATCGAGTACCATGTGGGTGGACGCGTGCTGCCGGCGCGCAACACCACGCCGGAGTCGGTGGACATCTATCGCATACTCCAGGAATTGGAAGCCTCGGGCGGCTCACACGCAACGCTGGAAGCGAGCTCTCACGCGCTCGATTTGGGGCGCATTTACGGGCTGCATTTCCATACAGCGGTGTTTACCAACCTTACCGAGGATCATCTGGACTATCACGTCACCATGGAGCGCTACTTTGCGGCGAAGTTATCCCTGTTTGAGGGCCAGGGCGCTCCACCGCCGCGTGTTGCTGTCCTCAACGCCGACGATCCCTATGGCAGACGCATCTTTCCGCCGCCTGCTAGCCAGGTATTGACCTATGGGATTGACTCGCCGGCCCAGGTGCGGGCCTCGCGCATCGCGGCCGGCTTCAGCGGGCTAGAGTTCGAACTGGAGGCTTTGGGCCGCAAGATCGAGATCGTTTCACCGCTGGCGGGCCGGACGAACGTGTACAACATCCTGGCCGCCTGCGCCGCCGCGCTCAGCTATGACATAGACGAAGACGCCATCCGGCGCGGCATCGCCGCTTGCCGGCTGGTGGCGGGCCGTTTCGAGCAGGTTAATCAGGGCCAGCCGTTTTTGGTGGTCGTCGACTACGCGCACACCGAGGATGCGCTGCGCAACGTAATCCGGCTGGCGCGGGAGTTGCATCCCCGCCGCGTGATTACTCTGTTCGGCTGCGGCGGCGATCGCGACCGCAACAAGCGTCCCAAGATGGGAGCGGCAGCCGCCGAGTTAAGCGCCCTGGTGGTGCTCACCAGCGACAATCCCCGGTCGGAAGATCCGCTGGCCATCATGAATGACGCGTTGGTCGGCCTGCGCCGTTACGACGTTCCTCTCATTGTGGAGCCGGACCGTGCCAGCGCCATTCGCAAGGCCCTGGCGGCCGCCGAGCCCGGCGACATTGTGATTCTGGCCGGCAAGGGACACGAAACCTATCAGATCTTGAAAGACCGCACCATCGATTTTGACGACCGTAAAGTAGCGCGCGAAGTCCTGTGGGAGATGGGCTACGGGAGGGAGTCCCAATGATCGCCCGGCTGAGCGAGCTAGCCCGTGTACTCGGCCTCCCGGAGGCCGCCGCCGACGCACTCATCGAAGGCGGGCGCACGGTCTCGCGACCGCGCGAGACGGGCGCGTTGGGCTTT
>CAYSBM010000625.1:1428-2088 GCA_964429095.1 uncultured Solibacteraceae bacterium
CCCGCCCCCCCGCTGCACCGGGGGTTTTTGTTCGTGGCCCGGCGCGGCCCCGCCCACGACGGCCACGAGCATGTCCAGGAGGCTTTCGAGCGCGGGGCGGTGGCTGCGGTGGTGGAGCGCGTCCTGGAGGCATCCGGGCCGCTGCTGCGCGTGCTCTCGAGTCTTGCCGCATTGCAACAGACGGCGCGCTGGGCGCGAGACCGTTTCCCGGGTGATGTGGTTGGCGTGACCGGCAGCGCGGGCAAGACCACAACCAAGGATGTGATTGCGCAACTGTTGGCCTCCGAGTTGGTGGTCAGCAAGACCTCCGGCAATCTGAACAATCACATTGGATTGCCGCTTTCCGTTCTGCGGCTCAAGCGCGAGGCGCAGGTCGCCGTGCTCGAAATGGGCATGAACCACGCCGGCGAACTGCGCGAGTTGGCCGCCATAGCGCGGCCCTCCATCGCCGTCGTCACCAACGTCGGATACGCACACATCGAGTACTTCGGTTCCCTGGAGAAGACGGCGCTGGCCAAGCGGGAACTCGTAGAGGCCTTGCCTGCGGACGGGATTGCGGTGTTGAATGCGGATGACCCTCTGGTGGCGCGGTTCCGCGAGGTTCATCCCGGCCGCCCCATCACCTTCGGCCTGAACGAGGCCGCCGAGGTGCGGGCCCCC
>CAYSBM010000626.1:0-585 GCA_964429095.1 uncultured Solibacteraceae bacterium
TAGCTCTCTTATTGGCCCTATGGGAGATTCTAGCCGGCGCCCAAGCCCTCGATCCGCTTTTTTTTCCGCCGCCCTCCAAGCTGGCGCTCACGGCGGTTGAGATGGTGAGCGATGGGTCGCTGGCGCGGCACATAGCGGCTACGCTGCGCCGTCTGGCGGCTGGATTCCTGCTGGGTTCGCTCGCCGGTTTGGCCTGTGGTTTGCTAATGGGCGGATCAGCGCGGCTGAGACTCATGCTGGAGCCGCTAATTTCGGCTCTTTATTCCACGCCCAAGCTTACTTTGCTGCCCATGCTCATGCTGTTTTTCGGCGTGGGAGAGGCGTCGCGAGTGTTCCTCATCTCGGCCTCCTGTTTCGTACTGCTGTCCATGCATACGCTTGACGCCGTACGCGCCGTGGACCCGGTGCATGTGCAGGTGGCGCGCAACTACGGCGCCGGACGCCTGGCCCTGTTTCGCAAAGTCTACTTTCCTGCCAGCCTGCCTATGATCTTCACCGGACTCCGTCTCGCACTGGGTCGCGGCTTGGTCATCACCGTCTCCGTCGAGTTGGTCACACCTTCCCAAGGGTTGGGGAGCTTGATCT
>CAYSBM010000626.1:595-1256 GCA_964429095.1 uncultured Solibacteraceae bacterium
GCTTCGCGACCGAGCGGCGGTTTGTCGGTGTGATTGCGACCGCGGCGCTCGGTGGCCTGTTTCACGCAGGTATACAAAAGCTGGAGCGTCAGGCCATCCCCTGGCGTCCACAGGCTTCCTAAGAGCTGTTCTAAAATTTGGGTTTGCCGTTTCCTACTTTGCTTTTCCCGGGACTGACCGCATGAGCCGGATGAAACTAACAGTTTTAGAGATGAGCGAGATCGAGCGCCTGCATCAGGCCACATTGGAGGTTTTCCAGGAGCCGGGCGTCCGCATCGCCCACCCTGGATTGCTGGAGAGACTGCGGCGCGCAGGCGCCAGAGTCGACGCTGAAATCGAGCGTGTTCGTTTCCCGCGCCAGATGGTAGGCGAACTGTTGCGGCAAGCTCCGTCCATCGTACGCCTGGCGCGAGCTGACGGGCGGACGCTGGAAAGCGGAGGAACGAACAGGATATACACATCCTTAGTTCTTGATCCTTGGATCATCGACTACGATAAAGGGCCCCGGCGCCCCACCTTGGAAGACGTCCGCAGGCACACCATTCTAGGTGACGCGTTGCCCCGGGTGGACGGCCTCATGCGGATGCAATATCCGGTGAGCGACGTTGCTGGCAAGCAGTCTTATCTGCGCTCGATGGAGGTGTTCCTTTCCAACACCACC
>CAYSBM010000626.1:1266-2075 GCA_964429095.1 uncultured Solibacteraceae bacterium
CGCATCCTCGTTTATGCGGATAGCGCCGAAAACGCCCGGGAGTGGATTGGCGCCGGCGAGATCATCTGCGGGGGCGCTGGACTGAGGAATGTTCCCCTTATGACCATGGCCGTGGCTCTCACCAGCCCTTTGACCCTCCATCACCTGAATGCGGAACTATTGCTGATGGCGTTGGACTACAATCTGCCCATCATTCCGACCGTGTGCCCTATGGCCGGCTCAACCAGCCCTTACACAGTTGCGGGAACCATGTTGATAGCCAACGTGGAAACCCTTCTGCCGGTCCTCATCGCGCAAGCGCTGCAACCCGGCCACCCCGTTTTTTACATGATCGGTCCCTCAACCACCGATCTCCGCTTGGGGCACGATTTGTACTACAAAGCGGAGAAGATGCTCTACAAGATCATGGCGGCCCAAATGGGCCATTACTACGGATTGCCGGTTGCTGGAGAAACAGCCGGCACCATGACGTGGCGCTATGATCTGCAAAACGGAGCCGAAGGCATGCTCTATCTGTTAGCCTCCGTTACCGGGGGGCAGCACCTGTTCGGAGGATTGGGATCCTGCTACAACGCCCTGGGTATGAGTGCAGAGCAGATGGTGCTGCAAACCGCGATGATCGAACAAGCCGAGTACGTCGCCCGCGGCGTAAGCCTGGACGAAAGCGACTTGGGCTTGGCCTCCATCCGGGCCGCCGGACCGGGAGGGCATTTCCTGACCGACGAGCTGACCCTCAAGCATCTGCGCGGCGGCCAGTTCTTACAGACGCCGTTGTTTGACTATACGGGCGGCAACCGTCCCTCAGCCGG
>CAYSBM010000627.1:0-2073 GCA_964429095.1 uncultured Solibacteraceae bacterium
GAGGGCCAAAGAGCAGGCCGGCGATCTTTCCGCCCGATTGCGTTCGCTTGGAGCGGAGGTGATTGAGTTGGCGACCATTGAGATCCGGCCGCCGGCGGATCCGCGTCCTCTGGAGCAAGCCATTGAGAAGATCTCCGTCTTCGATTGGATCATTTTCACCAGCGCGAACGGCGTACGCGCCTTTGTGCAGCGGGGTGGCCACCAGGCGCCGGGCTTGCGCGCCTCGATCTGCGCCATCGGGCCCGCCACGCGCAGGGCCGCCGAACAAGCCGGGCTAAAGGTGGACTTGATGCCCGCTGAATACGTTGCCGAAAGCCTGGTGTCCGCATTTGCCGGGACCGATCTTCGCGGAAAGCGTATTCTACTGCCGCGAGCAGCCGTGGCCCGCGATGTTGTCCCGCGCGAACTGCGGCGTCTGGGCGCCGAGGTAACTGTCGTGGAAGCCTACCGCAGCCAGGTCCCGGCAGATGCCGCGCCGCGAGCATCGGCCATCTTTAGAGAAGACGTGCGTCCGGACTGGATCACTTTCACCAGTAGTTCCACCGTGAAAAACTGCACCGCTCTCCTACCCCGTGAGGCGCTGGAGGGCGTCCGCATCGCTTCGATCGGTCCTGTTACGTCGGCCACCATACGGTCTTTCGGCTTAGGGGTGGATGCCGAAGGCCGCAGCTACACGGTGGATGGCCTGGTGGAAGCGATCGTCGAGGCCTCGCGCCGTAAATGTATAAGTAAATTATTATAGATCAGTTAGTTGTATCTGGTTACAACGATTCGCAAAATAGAAAGTTCCTCTCCGCAAAGTAGAAAGTTCCTCTATTTGCAAAGTAGAAAAGCCATCTTGACGCAATAGTAGTCTCATGCTAGGTTCGGGGTAGGCGAGTTGCAAACCCGTCTATTTCAGGAGTGATTACTATGAACACCAGACATGCAGTTACAGTGTTAGGGGTGGGGTTGTTCTTGTTGGCAACCTGCGCCTTTACGCAGACATATTACGCCACTATTGTCGGCGTAGTGCGGGATGCCTCAGGTGCGGTTGTGCCAGCCGCTGAAATAACCGCTTTGGAGCTGGCGACCAACGTCAAAACGACCGCGCAGTCGAACAACGCCGGTGAGTACCGCCTTCCAACGCTGCGCCCCGGCGCGTACAAAATCACAGCGTCGGCGAAAGGTTTCAGTGAGAGGGTGGTCGAGGGGGTGACCGTTTTGGTCGGGCAGACCACGCGCGTGGACCTGACCTTGGAAGTGGGTAAGGTTTCCGAGGCAGTCAGCGTCAGCGGCGCCGCGCCGCTGGTGCAGACTGAAAGCGCCGCACGTGGCGGAGTGATGGAAAAGCCGGAGGTCGACGCGCTGCCGTTGGTTTCCCGTAACTTCGTCGAGCTCACGACGTTGATGCCGGGGGTTGTCAGGAGTAATTACATGCTGGGCGGCCAGGAGATGCCTTCGGTTAACGGGCAAAACGTTTGGTCCATCAATTTCAATGTCGATGGTGGCGGTCTGACCAGCATGTATATGGCTCGGCCCGCAGAAAGAATCAGCCTGGACACAATTCTGGAATTCAAAGTCGAGACTTCCAATTTCGGGGCCGATCGGGGACTGAAGTCCGGAGCGACCATTTCGGTGGCCACCGCGCACGGTACAAACGAATTCCACGGCTCTGCATTCGAATACCTACGCAACGACAAATTGAACGCCCGCAACTTCTTCGCCAAAACTGTGCCGCCGTTGCGGTACAACCAGTTTGGCGCGAATCTTGCCGGACCCATTCGCAAAGACAAGCTGTTCTTCCTTGGATCCTTTGAAGCTTCGCGGGAACGGCGGGGCATCTTCACGCCGGGCACAGGCGCCAAGAGCGCCGCTATTTTCGCCCCGTATGCGATGACCGCCGACGGGCTGCGGATGCCGTTTGCCGACAATGTTGTGCCGAAATCCAGATGGAACCCGATCTCGGAGAAGTACTATCTGCCGATGTGGCCCGAGCCGCAGGGCGACTCGCTGCCAAACTATGTATACAACGCAGCCTCGACCAACGATTACACGACCTATTCCGGGCGCGTAGATTACAACCTGTCAAGC
>CAYSBM010000628.1:0-475 GCA_964429095.1 uncultured Solibacteraceae bacterium
ATGTCGGCGACACGCGGGTGCAAGGGCTCATCTCGCTGTACATGTCCGGCGACGCCCGCCTGCTGCGTAACGCCATCCAGCAGTTCGACGAGTCGCGCATCGCCGAAGGCATCACTTGCAGCCGCTACCCGTCCAATGTGCCGTAGTTTATCCCCACCTTCTCACTGTTGTGGATCAACATGGTGCGCGACTACTGGATGCACCGTGAAGATGCCAGGTTCGTGCGCGAGCGCCTGCCGGGCATCCGCGCCGTGCTGAGCTGGTTTGAAGACCGCCGCCACGGCAGTGGACTGGCGGGCGCCATCCCCTGGTGGCCGTTCGTCGACTGGAACCCAACCTGGCCGCACGGCAATCCGCCGGGGGCTGAAACCGGCCAGTCCGTAGTGGTGAGCCTCGAATGGGCGGGCGCCCTGCGGGCGGCCGCGGACCTGGAGGCGGCCTTCGGCGAGACCGGCAATGCGGAGCGTTACCGTTC
>CAYSBM010000628.1:485-929 GCA_964429095.1 uncultured Solibacteraceae bacterium
AATCCATCTTGGCGCGCGTGCAGGCCTCCGCCTGGAACGAGAAACGGGGCTTTTTCGCCGACACTCCGGAACAGAAAACGTTCAGCCTCCAGGCAAACATACTGGCGGTGCTGGAGGACGTTATTCCGCCGGCCAAACAAACAGCGTTCGTCGAGAAGTTGCTCGAGGATAATTCCCTGACGCCTGCGACGTTCTATTTCCGTCACTATCTTTCGCGAGCTATGCTGAAGGCGGGCCTGGGAGAACGCTACATCGAACAACTGACGCCATATCGCGAAATGCTCGAGCAAGGATTCACCACGTGGCCTGAAACGCCGGGTGAGGCGCGGTCGGACTGCCATGCCTGGAGCGCTAGTCCCAACTACGAACTGTTGTCTACCGTGGCCGGCGTGCAGCCGAACGAACCCGGGTTCCGCTCCGTGCTGATTCGTCCCCACCTTGGTC
>CAYSBM010000628.1:939-2072 GCA_964429095.1 uncultured Solibacteraceae bacterium
GTCCCCCCCCGCCCGGACCCCTGACGGGGGACAGCCCGCGCCCGGGCCGGACGCTCACCGGCAAGATCACCTTGCCTGAGGGCCTCAGCGGATTTTTTGAGTATCGCGGCCGCCGCATCCCGCTGAAACCGGGGCCGAATGAATTCTAAACCGGGCGTGCCGCAGTACAATGAGACCGGCGCCTGTACCGGACCGGCCAAGACCCATGGGATCCACCGTGAATATCGCCCGCATTCTGGTTGTCGATGACGAGGAAAACCAGCGCACGGCGCTGGCCACCATGTTGAAGGGTTGGGGCTTCGCCGCCGAGGCGGCGGCCGACGGCTTGGAAGCGCTGGAAAAGTTGAAGGGCATGGCCGTGCATGCAGTAATCACGGATCTGATGATGCCGAGGTTGGACGGATTTGGCTTTCTCCGGCGGCTCCAGGCGCAGCCTAACCCGCCTCCGGTAATTGCGTTGACGGCCTTCGGCAATTTGGAAACCGCCGTCGCTACGGTGCATGACCTGGGCGCGTTCTGGTTCCTTGAAAAGCCCTTCCAGCCGCCGGCGCTGCGTTTGCTGGTGGACCGCGCCGTGGCGCAAAGCCGCTTGGCCGAACAGACCGACGCCTTGGCGCGCCAGTTGAGTTATCGGGGCATGCTCGGGGAACTGGTGGGCGGCTCGCCCGCCATGCAAGCGGTCTTTTCCTTGCTGCGCCAGGTGGCGCCCAGCCGCGCGGCGGTATTGCTTGCCGGCGAGAGCGGCACGGGCAAAGAACTGGCCGCTCGCGCCATCCATGCGCTCAGTAACCGCAGCACGGCGCCGTTTGTGGCGGTAAACTGTGCGGCGCTGCCGGAAACTTTGATCGAAAGCGAGCTGTTCGGGCATGAAAAGGGCGCTTTTACCGGCGCCCTGGAGCGGCGTCTGGGATGTTTTGAACTGGCCGGCGGGGGTACGCTGCTCGTGGACGAAATTGGGGACATGCCTCTGCCGACACAGGCCAAACTGCTGCGCGTACTTGAGGACTCCCGCGTGCGCCGCCTGGGCGGCCGCGAGGAATTCCAAGTCGACGTGCGGGTGATCGCGTCCACCAACAAGAACCTTGCCGAAGCTATCACACGGGGCGCGGTTAGGGAGGATCGGTTCTATCGGC
>CAYSBM010000629.1:0-2059 GCA_964429095.1 uncultured Solibacteraceae bacterium
CCGCCCGGCCGACGCAGGACCGCGCAGATCACGCCGCGAATGGGTGCCCGAATCGCAAGTCTCGTGGCGCTGAGTTCCACCTCGCGGATGCGTGCCTGTTGCACGGCCGCGGCGGCGGCAATGGGGGCCAATTCCTTGGTGCTATCGGCGGCCAGCGCGGGCGGATGCAGCCGGACACGCTGCTCGGCCACCCGAAGTTGGGTCTCCGCTTCGCCCAGGGATTTGGTATTGGCTGCCAGGCGTTTCGCCGCCTCGTCGCGCAGGGCCTTCTCGTTCTTAATCTCCAGTTCAGCAATCAACTTTTTGGCAAATAGTGGAGTCAGGCAGCTCACGCGGGCGTTAAGGCGACCGAGCTCCAGGGTGTCAGTCTCGACCTGGATCCGCCGGTCCAGAACGGCCAGACGCCGCTGTGCGGCCTCGACCTGGAGACGTGCTACGTCGGCCTGGGGGTCGCGGGCTCGATCGGCCTCGCTCACGGCCAGTTTGGCGGCGGCGGCTTCGAGTTCCTTGCGCAAACGGGCAAGTTCCTCGGTGAGCGTGGCCAACTGGGCACGTACCGGCGCATCATCGAGCTGAGCCACCACCTGGTTGAATTCCACTTCGTCGTACAGGCTCCATTGTCCCCCTGCCAACGGCACCAGCGCGCCATCGGTGGCCGCGGTGACATCGACCCGCAGGGCCTCGACTTCGCCAATCGTTTGCGGCACAAGTCCTTGCTGGCCCCAAAGATAGAGCGTGGCGGCCGCACAAGCAACCATTCCCACCAACGGCAGCATACCATAGCGGAAGCGACGCCAGCGGTGCTTCCAGGGAATCGGAATGCGTCCCGCTCCGCTCATCAGTCAGACATCCCCGTGCGAACCGTGCGGCTTGGAACCAGCCGCACTCCGACTATCTTAACGCTCACCGAGTCATCCGATTGCACAAATTGTCCAGACGTTCCGGCTTTAAACGGCGTCAAAAGCCACTCCAAAGCAGGAATCCCAGCGACCGTAGTTGCCTCTGGCGCTGGGGCACCAGGCTCGGTCACTTGCAATCCCGCGCTGGACTACTGGTCAAGGAAATCGAACTCGTACAGATACGCAAAGAACGGGCCGGACCTGCAACGAATAGCTGAACCGCTGTGGCGGCAGATCCGTTAGACGCTTATTAGAAACAGACTATCGTATTCATCCCCGATTTCAAGTCCGATTTTGATGTGCAACTGCACTTTCCGCCGAAGTCGGACGTGTGGCGCGGCTGGGCCCTGGGGCACAATGGCCACGGACGCCATAACCCAAGCGGGGGCATATTGAGGCGGCGATGTGACGCATGTGTCATTTTCGCGACACATGCGAAACCTTCATTCGGGGATCCGCTCGGGAGGTCGCGCAGAACCAAGCTCTGGTTTTCCAACTGTTTGCAGAAAAAACCGATTCCACATACAATCATGCCCAGCGCTAGGTAAAACCCTGTCGGGGCTTACGGAATCAGGGCAGCAGCACGGGTCGATCTTCTCGTCCGGCTTTTCGAGACGCTTCATGGCGGCACGCAACCCATGCGCGTGTCGCGGAGATTTCCTCTTCTGAGGACCGTCCATGTTTGGCCGTCGCATCCGCCACCACGGGGTTGCCGCTCGGCTTTGGTCGTCAGGCACGCATGGCAATCAGGCGGCTCGCGCTCCGGTGCGTCCCTGGATCGCCTATCGGCCCTTGCGGCTTGAAGAGTTGGAACCGCGCTGGGTACTCGACAGCGGCCCGCTGTATCTCAGCGAGTTTATGGCCGACAACACCAAGACGCTCCAGGACGAATAAATTAAATATTCAGACTGGATCGATATCTACAACCCGTCGACCAGCACAGTCACCCTCGACGGTTGGTTTCTGACCGACAGCTCATCGAACCTTACCCAATGGCAATTCCCCGACCCCACGTCGAACGCCGATGTGACGTTGGGACCGGGCGACTACTTGGTGGGGTTCGCCTCGGGCAAGAACCGGCGCAGCGACCCCGGTACCGGCGGACCAGTAAGCGTCTTCCACACGAACTTCAAGCTCGATGCGGACGGCGAGTATTTGGC
>CAYSBM010000630.1:0-2038 GCA_964429095.1 uncultured Solibacteraceae bacterium
ACCAACGGAGAAACCAGCTCCGCGTAAGGCAGGTCGCGCGGAGACCCTTCCCGCATGCCGCGTAATTCGGCCAAAAGTTCGGGGCTGCGGATCAATTGTTCGGAAAAGTACTGGCTATGGTCGAAAATATCGAACAGATAACCCGCCAGAATCGAGTCGCGTTCCAATCCCTCGATCCATTGAGGCTGGTTCACAATCTTTTCCAGAAAGTGCTCGAATAAATTCAGGCCGCGCCGCAGGTCGCCCCGGCTGATCATGGCAGCCAGCCGCGGCGCCTTACGGTCCAGGAAGCGCACCAGATTGCTCTGGGCGTGCTCAGCGTAATCATCGGGCTCTTCCAAGAGCACCTCCGGCGGCGGCTCCATCCCCTGAGCCGGCGTCATGTAGTAGACGGGCCTCTGCGCGTGGATGACGCGCTCATAAATCACCTGCACCGCTTCCAGGTGCGCATTCAAGGCGCTGAGCAGCGTTTCCGCCGACGAGGCTTTGCCGATCTCCGCCGCCGGCATGCGCCGCGCCAGCGTTTCCAGTTCCGCCGGCTCCGCCGGCAGAGTGTGCGTCTGGCGGTCCTCGTCAAACTGCAAGCGGTGCTCTAGGGTGCGCAGGAACTGGTAAGCCGAAGCCAGCTTGGCGTATTCGGCATCGGCCAGAAGTTTCTTATCCCGCAGGCGCGCCAGTGCTAGCAGCGTACCGCCGTGCCGCACCCACGGCTCGCGCCCGCCGTGCAGGCGTTGCAGGCATTGCACCAGAAATTCAATGTCGCGGATTCCGCCCCGCGCCAGCTTCACGTCGAAGCCGGACGGCGCGCGGCGCCGCGCCGCCTGCTCGTGGATGCGCTCGCGGGTTGCGGAAACGCTCTCCACGGCGCCGAAATCCAGAGTGGTGGAGTAAATGCGCGGTTCAACGGTGTCCAGCAGCGCCCTGCCTAGCGCCAGATCCCCGGCCACCGGGCGCGCCTTGATCAGCATTTGCAGCTCCCAATCCCGCGCGCGGGTCTGGTAGTACCGAGTGGCGCCTTCCAGCGAGAGGCAGATTTCCCCCAGCCTCCCGTCGGGCCGCAGCCGCAGATCGACACGGTAGCACGCCCCCAGGGGCGTGTAGCTGGAAAGCAATTCCGTATACTGGTGAGCCAGCTTCTGGAAAAACTCCTTGTTGCTGATCGGATGCCCGCCGGAGGTCTCCCCATTGGCCGAGTAAAGAAACATCAGATCGATGTCGGAGCTGTAGTTCAGCTCCTGCCCCCCCAGCTTGCCCAACGCCATTACAGAAAACGAACACACGCACTGCCTGCCTTCGCCGTCCACATAGTAAGGCACGCCGTAGCGGCGCTCCAGCTCTACGCGCAGCCTCCGGTAACTCACCTCCAGAATGGCGGCCGCCAGGTTGGAAAGCTCTTCGGTGATCTCCGGCAAAGTGGCCAGGTTTAAGACATCCCGCAGCACGATGCGGAGCAACTGCCGCCGTCGGAAGACCGCCAGCGCGAAAGCCAGACGGGCGCCTGAGCTGGCGGCGGCCAGCTCCGCCTCCAGGAGGTCTTCGAATTCCTCCGCCGCCAGTACCCGCTCCATGCCGCGGCTTTCCGCCAGCTCCTCCAACCATTCCGGAGATTGCAACACCGCCTCGGAAAGAAACGCGCTGTAGCCGAATACCGCCACCAGGTACTGCAATCCGGCGGAATTGCGCGTCAGACGGGAGAAGGCCTCCGGGTGCGCCTCATACAGCCTTTCCAGACACAGCATCACCTGATCGGGATCCGGCGATGCCGCCAGCAGGTAGCGCAGCCGCTTCTGGACTTCGGGCGTCAGGATTGCGGAGAGCTTCTGGATCGTCGCGCGCGCCCGCGCCGCATCCCTGAAGACCACGTGGTTGAGTAATTGTTGCATGAAAAGGCAGCTTGCCAGACCGAATTATAGCGTGAAGATGAAAAAAGGGGAGCCGCTCGCGCGGCCCCCCTGAAGGGTAACGAAAGGTGGTTAGCGTGCCCCTACCAGTTGAGGTGCATCGCCAGTTTGATGAACCGCGGCAGGTTGCGCTGCGT
>CAYSBM010000631.1:0-2038 GCA_964429095.1 uncultured Solibacteraceae bacterium
CGGAAGTGACGATCGCCCGGCCCTGGCTGATCTTGTCGATTTCATACATCAATTGCTGAGGTTTGATTTCATCGACGCCGAAGACCGGTTCCAGCGGATGCTCCGCCTTCCACTCTCTGACACGCTTCCACCACGCGCGCCGGTCGGCGGCGTGAGCTTCTTGCATCTCGGGCGCCAGTTCCCTCAATGTTTTGACGAGCTTGCCGATCACCTTTTTGGCATCACCCACGATAGGCAGATCGGCGGCGCGGTTCTTGCCGATTTCGGCCGGGTCGATGTCGACATGGATGACCTTGGCGGGGGGAGCAAAGGCGTTCAGTCTGCCAGTGACACGGTCATCGAACCGGACGCCAAGCGCGATCAGCAGATCGCACTCATACATCCCCATGTTGGCTGCGTAGGAACCATGCATACCGGGCATGGAAATGAAATTGGGATGGTTGCCGGGCAGAGCGCCCAGTCCCATCAAGGTGCAAACGGCAGGGACATCCAGCGTTTCCACCAAGTCGCGCAATTCCTCGCTTGCCCCCGAGGAGACGATGCCGCCGCCCGCGTAAACGTAGGGCCGGCGGGCTTCCCACATCATCTGGGCGGCGCGGCGGATCTGCCCGGCGTGGCCTTCAGTCACAACCTTGTAGCCGGGCAAATGGATCTCATGGACCGGCGCGTAGCGCGCCTGCCCCTGCAACGCGTCCTTGGTGATATCCACCAGGACAGGACCTGGCCGTCCGGAACTTGCTATGTGGAAGGCCTGATGGACGACGTCGGCGATCTCCTCGGCCCGCGTCACCAGGAAATTGTGCTTGGTACATGGCCGAGTGATCCCGAAGGTATCGGCCTCCTGAAAGGCATCGGAGCCGATGAGAGTCGAGGTCACCTGTCCCGTCAGGGCGACGACAGGAATCGAATCCATCATCGCGTCCACAAGCCCTGTGGTCAGGTTGGGCGCTCCCGGACCGGATGTTGCACAGCAGACGCCGACCTTCCCCGTCGTCCTCGCGTAACCCGAGGCGGCAAACGCGGCATTTTCCTCATGCCGTACGAGAACATGCTGAATCGGGTTATCGTAGATCGCGTCATAAAGCGGCAGCGTGACGCCGCCGGGATAGCCGAAGATCACTTCGACACCCTCTCTGGCAAGGCATTCCAGCAGGATGTGAGCGCCATTCATCAGGTTCGACATAAGGCTCTGATCGCTTCCTCTCATTCGGTCTGCCGGTTCGGTCCGGCAGGCTTGGTTCTATCTCTCGCTCCAGGTTGCGCCCATATGCGAGAAAGGCCACCATCGGGTTTTGCCCCGCCTGGTGGCCTTTAATCTTGCGTTAAGCGCTGCGGCTCACTCAGTCGGGTCCGTGCGGGCGGATTCCGATCCGAATAATACCTACAGCGACAGAGTTCAGTGACACCACTGCGGCGTTCCTCTTTGTCAGGATTGCTTTTGCCGCGAGTGCCATCTTTGTCAGGGTAAGACAAAAGCCCTGGAAATGCAACAGGTGAGTAAAATAAAAAGAACTAATGGGAATATCATTGGCGGGCTCGCCAACGCATGAAGTGTCGAGGTTGCACAGCCGCGCCAACATTTGATACTTCTCAGGACGGCCCATCAGCCAACGCATCTTCAGGAGTCTCATCCAAATGCTTCGCCGACTTCCGCTTATCGCCACCGCGGCCTTGGTACTCGCGCCGGTGCTGGCGGCCCAAGAGAAAAGCCTGCTCGAACGTGAACCGGCGGGCTGGACCAACCTCATGCCGCCGCCGGATCTGAAAGGCTGGACACGGGTCCCGATCCCGCCGACGCTTGGCGTCGATCCGCGCCAGCAGTGGTCGGTCGATACAGCCGCCGGCACACTGATCTGCAACGGCAAAGGCGGGCATGAGTGGTTGAAGTATGACAAGGAGTACGGCGATTTTGTCTTTCACGTCGAGTGGCGCTTCACGCCGCTGCCTCAGGCCGATGCACGTTATAACAGCGGCATCGGCATCCGGCTGTCGCCGATCGGCGAAAACCGGCCAGTGATTATCACCGCAAAACCGGCCA
>CAYSBM010000632.1:0-2029 GCA_964429095.1 uncultured Solibacteraceae bacterium
TATTTCGCCCGGCGGGCCGCACTGACCGCTCCTCCGAAGGGGTAGCGGCGAAGTAGCCTTTACGAGCCTGCACTTTCCAGTCCTTCTCGCGCATTCTAATTTCGATCTTGCGGTATCGCCCGTCGTGGGCGGGGTTGGTGGGCGTGTAACCGATAGCGTACTGGTTACGCAGCTCCTCCTGCAATTGGCGGAAAGCGTCCTCCAGAGAGGTCTTTCTGCCGATGCGGAACAGGCGTCCGCCGGTTTCCTCCGACATTTTTTTCAAGTCTGCATCCGAAGGCGTGAAGCCCCAGCCGCCTCTTGGGCCATACGCGGAAGGGTCCACGTAATAAATGCTGTAAATCACGGCGTCGGCCTTTTGTGCCGCCCTGATAGCGTCTTCCAGCCTGACGCGGCTGCCCTGGTCCACGCCATCGGTGATCAGAACCACGGCTTTGCGTCCCACTTCGCCCTGGAGCCGTTCGGCGGATGCCAGATACACGGCGTCGAACAATACTGTTCCGCGAGGCTTGGACATCGTAGGCACCGGACCAGGTTGCAAGCCCGCTACGGCGGCGTTCACATGCAGCTTATCCAGCGCCTGGCGCAGCAAGCGCTGCGAGTTTGTGAAATCCTGCAACAACTCAGCCTCCGAGCCGAAGCTGATCAGGAAAGCCATATCCTTCTTGCCCAACACGGAAGAGAAAAACTGGGCTGCCGCCCGGCGCTCCACTTCAATCAAGTTTTCCTGGCTGCGGCTCACGTCCACCAGGAGGCCGACTGTCAGGGCCAGGTCTTTCTCACGGTTGAAATAACGGATCGTTTGCGGCTTACCGTCTTCATAAATGGCGAAGTCGTCCTTGGTCAGGTTGGCAACATAGGCGCCGTGTTTGTCGCGCACTGAGCAAAGCACGTTTACCAGGTCCACGTCGACTTTGATGAGGGGTTCCTGGTTGCCGGGCGCCTGGGCGGTCAACTGCGCCAAACATACCAGCAGGCACAGGCAGGCACTGGGGCGTAGCATAAGTTTAGAATGGCAACTTAGCAGACGCGCCCTGCGGCCGTTATGTTTCCCCCATGCGTAAGGCGTTGCAGCATTTGAAGAATGCCGATCCGGTGATGGGCGGCTTGATCGGTCGCATCGGTCCTTACAGGATCGAGTATCTGGAGCCCGGCTTCGCCACGCTGGCCAAGGCCATCGTCTACCAGCAATTAAGCGGCAAAGCCGCTCTGGCGATTTACAGCCGCCTGGAGCAGGCTTTGGGTGGCGTGGCTCCGGAACGGATTCTGAAGCTTTCTCCACAGCGCATGCGCGCTTCGGGCTTGTCGCAACAGAAGATCTCCTACCTCAGAGATTTGGCGCACCGCAGCCGGCAAGGCAGCCTGGATTTCTCCGCCTTACAACGGATGGACGACCATGCGGTGATCGAAACGCTTACGCAAGTTAAGGGAGTTGGCGTGTGGACGGCGCAAATGTTCCTGATCTTCGCCCTGCGGCGGCCCGATGTTTTGCCGGCGGCGGATTTGGGCATCCGCGCCGCAATCCGCAAGGCCTATGCCCTGGAGCGGATGCCGACTCCCGGCGAAGTCAGCCAGCGCGGCCTCTGCTGGCGGCCCTATGCCAGCGTAGCGTCGTGGTATCTCTGGCGAAGTCTTGAATCCAAGGCCGGCTTGTAGCAACGGGCCGCTCGGGTGGATCGGTTTTTGGTTAAGATTGGTAAGGACATCTGCCATGAGCACAAGGGAAGCTGAAATCAATCTCATCAGCACACTGAAGGGTTCCATGCTGGAAGGTTTCTTTCCCGCCGGCTGGGACCTCGTCAAGATCGATGCATGTTGTGCGAATCCGCCTGAGGCGGTCCTGGAGCGGCAACCCTGGTGGCATCCGGACTTCACGCCGGTAGCGTGCGAGACGCTGGCGGATTTCGATACTTTCATGGGGCACGAAATCGCGCTGCGAATCGCCAACGCCCGCCAGGCGGGCAAGAAACTAGCTCTGATCCTGCCCGTGGGCCCCATGGGCAGGAACCGTGGGGCAGTCTACTTGCTG
>CAYSBM010000633.1:0-2027 GCA_964429095.1 uncultured Solibacteraceae bacterium
CCTGCTGGAGGACCGCTACGTGGATTCGGTGTACCGCGGCCGGCGAGAGCATGTGTTCCTGATCGCCGTACAATGCACTGAGTCCGCACCGACCTGTTTCTGCGCCTCCATGGGCGCGGGTCCCAAGGCTGAGGCTGGATTTGACATCGCACTCACCGAAATTGTCGAACCAGGCCGGCATGTTTTTCTGGCGGAGGCAGGCAGCGCGCGCGGCGGGGAAGTATTGGCTGAGGTGGAGCACACGCGCTCCAACGCGGAAACGCGGGCCAAAGCCGCGCAAGCCATTTCACAGGCCGCGTTGGCTCAACGCCGTCACATCCAGACCTCCGGGCTGCGGGAGGCGCTTTACGATGCGTTCGACAGCCCGCATTGGGACAAGGTGGCCGCGCGCTGCCTGGCATGCGCCAACTGCACTATGGTTTGTCCCACCTGCTTCTGCATCACAATTGAGGACACCAGCGACGTAAGCGGCCGCCGCGCGGACCGGCGGCGCAAGTGGGACTCCTGCTTTACCCAGATGTTTTCCTACATTCACGGCGGCAGCGTGCGCCTGTCCGCCAAGAGCCGGTACCGCCAGTGGTTGACGCACAAACTGGCGGCCTGGATCGATCAATTCGGCCAACCGGGTTGCGGCGGCTGCGGCCGTTGCATCACCTGGTGCCCGGCAGGCATTGACATCACCGAGGAAGCTGCCGCCGCTGTCGGGCAGCAGACGCCTGCCGGCGCGCAATAAGTAAGTAAGGAGGAGCCGACTATGGAAACACAAAGGATCCTTGAGACCCTCAGCGGGCATCCGTTCGTTGCGGGCTTAGCCCCGCATCACGTTGAGAAACTGGCCAGCATGGCTCACGAAGTCCGTTACCAGGATGGCCAAATCATTTTCCGCCAGGCCGACAAGTCCAATCTGTTTTGCCTGGTGATTTCCGGCAAGATCGGGATTGAAGTAAACGCTCCCGGACGCACCTTCCGCATCCAAACCATCGGCGAGGGTGAAACCTTTGGCTGGTCCAGCGTGCTGGGCGGCCGCGACAAGCAATTTCAGGCGCGCGCGGTGGGGGCCGTGCGGGCGCTGGCCTTTGACGGCGCCGAACTGCGTGCGGCCTGCGATGCGGATTGCGGACTGGGGTACGCCGTGATGCGCCGCCTGTTGCGCGTGGTGGCTGACCGGTTGCAGGCGCTGCGCTTGCAATTGTTGGATGTTTACACTCCGACAGGGGCCAAACAAGCATGACCGTCGGCACGCTGCAACCTCCTGCGGCCGCCGCCGGCGACCCCATGGCGCCGGCTGAGGCGCGCGTAGCCAAAATCGAGAAAGAGACACACGATACCTTTACTATCTCTCTCGAACCCGCTGCCGGCGGCCCGCTGGCGGCGTTCGCGCCGGGCCAGTTCAGCATGCTCTACGTCTTCGGCATCGGCGAACTGCCGATTTCCATCAGCGGCGATCCGGAGGAGCCCGGCCGGCTGGTGTATACGGTGCGATCGGTGGGCCAGGCCACCCACGGGCTGGTGACCCGCACTCCGGGCGAGATCCTCGGCGTGCGGGGGCCGTTCGGCACCAGTTGGCCGTTGACTGAGGCGCGCGGCAAGGATGTGCTGGTGGTGGCGGGCGGGATCGGACTGGCCCCTTTGAGGCCCGCCATTTATCACATCCTGCGCCACCGGGGGGACTTCCGCCGTCTGGTGGTGCTCTATGGCGCGCGCAGCCCGCGCGACCTGTTGTACAAACGCCAGCTCACCGCCTGGGGCTACGTTCCCGACACCCAAATTCTCACCACCGTGGATTACGGGGGCCTAAGCTGGCGTGGCTATGTGGGGGTGGTCACCACTCTGTTCCGTTATGTGCGGCTCCAGCCTGAGCGCACAGTGGCGCTGGTCTGTGGACCGGAGATCATGATGCGCTATGTGGTGCGCGAGCTCGACGCGCGCGGTTTCGCGCCTGACGATATTCACCTTTCGATGGAGCGCAATATTAAATGCGCGGTGGGATTATGCGGCCACTCCCTGATCCCTCCGACATACCTTAG
>CAYSBM010000634.1:0-2025 GCA_964429095.1 uncultured Solibacteraceae bacterium
TTGAGTTCCACGAAATCCAGGGCCAGTTGCAGTTGCACTTTGCTCATAGCACCTTCCTTTGCCGCTGCGGCTACTCCGGTATCCAAGTCGCGCCGCAACGGTCGCTTTCCCACGCGGTCAGACGGCTCACCAGGACACCCTGCGGCAACAAGGCTTGAATCTCCTCGCAGAGCACCCGGGCGATGTTCTCACTGGTCGGGTTGAACCGGTCGAACGGCGGCACTTCGTTCAGGTGATAGTGGTCGTACTTCTCCAGGGCCTGGCGGATGACGGCCTTGGCCTCGACGAAGTCAATCACCATGGCGTCGGCGTTCAGCCCGTCGGCCGTCAGGTAGATATCCAGCTTCCAGTTGTGCCCGTGGAGCCGCTCGCATTTGCCGCGATATTGCCGCAGAAAGTGCGCCGCTCCGAAGTCGGCTTTGATGATCAGTTCGTACGGCATGGACAACGCCCTCCTCCTGGCTCGCGGCCGCAGCCAATGCCATCGCCGCGACGCGACCGCCTATTGTCGTCGAGACCAGCCAAAATGCAACCCTGGAGCGCGGAATTGTCACCGCAGACACATGCACAATGCGGCATCAACTGCGGAAGTGCGGAAATTCGGGCCGAGCGCGGATTTCGTTTGACGGCATTGCCGGGACGGTGTAAGTTACCCATAGAAGACCGGGGGAGGTCTCGTCGGTTATTGGCGGGACGTCCCGCGGTCTTCGTGTTTGGTCCAGGTGGAGTCAGGCCGACACCCTCCCTCCCGAAGTTTCGCGACCGGGCTCCCCGGCGCGAAGGAAGACAGGTTCGTGGTTGTTGGGGACATGAAGCAACAGAATGTCGTGCCTCCCGGATGGAACCGGGCGGCCAACCATGACGTGTCGTGTGTACCTTCGCGTTTGAAAAGGAGACGCCCCCATGAGAGTTCAGCAACATCTCATCGATGCCCTGATTGTCGCCGTCGTGTCCCTGTTGGCGCCGTCCTCTGCCCCACAAGCCCTGGAAATCAACAGCACCGGTTTTGAGTCGCCCGATTTCGTCGTGGGCGACCTGGACGGGCAGGGGATTTGGAGCGCTACGCCCCAGGTCACCGTGACCGATGCCCAAGCCGCTTCGGGCGACCAGTCGGTCCGCATCCAGATGACCGAGAACAATTACACGGGTATGTACAACAGCAAGGCTACGTTGTGGCTGACCGACTCGCCGTGGGAGGCCGACCCCTACACGCCCGAGAATCCGCTGGTCACTGTTTCCATGGACGTCAAGCTGACCCATCGCAACGAGGCCGGATACCAGATCGCCCCGCTGGGCATGCTCATGGTCACCAACAGCGTGACGTTTGAGAGCGACGGGGACATTCTCCTGAACAACGTTGACACCAACGTCAACTGGACGCTGAACGAGTGGAAAACGGTGTCGCTGGTGCTGAACCACACGACCAGCAAGGCCGACCTCTTCTACGATGGCGCCCAGATTGCCGACGACATCAACTTCCAGTTCAGCAACATGGGGCTGAGCCTGTTGATGCTCACCTGCGACGACTACTACGTGAGCGGGTCGAACATGTACGTGGACAACCTCTCGATCATGGCGGTGCCGGAGCCGGCGACCATGGGCCTGCTGGCTGTCGGACTCATCGGACTGGTTGCCCGGCGGCGCAAGGCGTAGCCGCCCGCTCGGAGCATCCTTCCTCCACAAAGGTTCTTCCGGGGATCGTCGGCCGCGGTCGGCGATCCCCGGTCTCTTGTCGGGAACCGATGCGGCCAGCATTTCCGTGCCCTCCCGGTCTGTTGGCGAAAACTATGGCCAAGAACGGCTTCGGACGGTACTATGTCGCCCGATTGGGCCGCGGAGGCGTCGCACGACGTCTTCGACTCGCCGGCCCGCCACCATGAAATACAGAGGAATCGGAGTCTCTATCGATGGACTACGGAAGGGTGACCAGCGCGATCGTCAGCGAACTGCAGAGTATTGTGGGCAAGCCAAACCTCATACACGATGCCCCGGAGAAGCTGGAGGTGTCCTCGCGCGACGAAGTGC
>CAYSBM010000635.1:0-2021 GCA_964429095.1 uncultured Solibacteraceae bacterium
GACGCGTTGAGCCGCTTCACACGAGGTCTGGGGTACGATGGGTGACAGCGTGCTGAGCGGCCTGCTGTGGGCGTTCATCCTCTACGGGATGGTTCGGGGGTACCGGCGAGCGCGGCAGGTGGACCGGTACGTCCTCATCACCTGGACGATCTTCATCGCCCTGGGGATGGTGTTCACGCTGCGGATCGGGGCAGTTCAACCGTTTGTCGACGCCTGTTTCTACGACTACCCGGTGACATTCCTGGTGAGCCTACTGGCGGTGCTGGCGGCTATAGCAGCCTATTCGCTGAGCCTGCTGTGGCTGGTGCAACGTTCGCCGGGCCTGTATCGTCTGCGGTGGTTTCACCTCCGGTTAATCCGGGCGGCTCCGGGTATTGCCGGTTTGCTCGTAGGGGTGATGGCGGCGCATATCGCCGGAGGGGTGTCGGCGTTTCGGGCCGAACACCTCATGAAATGGGTGGTCGAAGGGTACGGGCTGCTGCAGTCGGCCCTGGTATTCGTACCGGTCAATGCGGCCATGTTCCGGCAAGAACGGGTTTTCCCGATGCGGGTCAAACACCTGGCGACGCTGATGCTGTGCGCAGCCTTCGCTCTCAGCGCTGCCTGCTCCGTGGTGTTTCTCCCGTCGATGATCATCACCCAAGAACCCTATGCGGGCCGGTACGTGGTTCCACGCGCGCCGGTTGCGGTGGTCTGCCTGGTGCTCATCCTCGTGCCGCATCGCTGGATCAGCCTGCTGCTGCTTCCCCGGCGGCTGCGCTGTTATGGGCGGCTCGCGGCAGTGGAACACCGGCTGGAAAAACTGGTAGACATTCGCCGCGAGCGGCTGTCCTTGCAGCAGGCATTCAATCCTGAGCAGATCGAGATGGCGATCTACGTCACGGTGATCAACATCCTGGACCACTACCGGCGTGTGGACCAGGGTAATCCGCGCGGCTGTGAGCTGGTCGCGCAGATCGAAGCGCTCTGGCCGGAATGTGCGGATTATGACCAGCTCGTGGAGGGGCTATGTCGTATCAGGCTGTGACCGATCCGGTCCCGCACAACGGCAATCGCCTGGGATACTGGCTGGGCATGATCTTCCACCCGTTCACCGTCTTTATTCCGGCGCTTGTTGTGGTCCTCAAAGACACCGAACCGCCGGTCGCGGTAGGGTGGGTGGTGTTCATGGCAGTGATCATCCTGGTGCCTGCCCTGACGCTGATCCACCTGGCCCGGCGGCAAGGCCGCTATACCTATCAGCGCGAGATGCGCCACCCGCTCTACATAGTGTTCTGGGCCAGTATGGTCTTGTGTGTGGGGTTGGCCAAATTACTGCAAGCCCCGGAACGCCTGGTGTTTTCGCTGCTGGCGTTAGTTGTCTGGGTACCGCTGCAAGCGGTCATCAATGCCCGGCTGACGAAGATTTCGGCGCATACCGCCGTTGTCACCGGAATTCTCGCCGCGTTGTTCCTGATGGGCGACTTGAATTCGCCGTTCCTGATAATCGGAGCAGTGGGGATGGTGACCGCCACAGCCTGGGCGCGCGTTGTGACCGGCCATCACACGCTCTTGCAGGTGAGCCTGGGGATTGTGGTCAGTACGGCAGCGGTTGCCGCTGCATTTACGCTTATGGCGCTGTTTTAGGCATGTTGACCCTGTCTGTTCCCTTGATTGATCGTCGCAACTTCCGATTTTCCCCATGCGGACTTCCGAAATTGACCATGCCGATGTGGAAAATTGCCCATCCCAACTTCCGAAATTGACCATGATTTGGCGTCCGGCTCCTGGTACGCTTGATCCACCCGTTGATTGAGCGAAAGGAGTCCGTTATGACACCCCCACCATCAGCCGGTCTGGGTTGGACGAGTTGTGGAGCCGGACATCATGCTTTCCCTCATCTCTGAAGTCAATCTTTCCGCTCACGATACTTACGCGTTGGCGCGTGCCCTGGTCGGGCTGGACTGGCGCGACCTGCCGTGCAGTCCGCTGACCCGCCTGATTCTGTCGCATGTCGATATTTCCGCTCCGGATGACCTGGC
>CAYSBM010000636.1:0-2016 GCA_964429095.1 uncultured Solibacteraceae bacterium
TCCAGGTCTTCGATGGCGGCTTGATAGTCGCCCATCAGAAAGCGGCCATGCCCGCGCGCGAACCAGGCTTCTGGCAGCTTAGGGTTGCGTTCGATAGCGCGGGTGCGGTCGGCCAGCCCTTCCTTGTGCATGCCCAGGGCGTGATAAGACCCTCCACGAGTGATGTAGGCGTCCGTGTTGGACGGTTCCAGCCGGACCGCCTCTGTCCGGTCCGCCAGCGCCTCGGCATGTTTTCCCAAGGCGGTCCAGCTTGCCGCGCGCATCAGATAGAGCATGGCTTGGTCCGGCTTGGCGCGGATGACTTCGTTCAGATCCGCGATGGCCGCTTCGTGCTGCCCCAGCCGGCGGTAGACGGCGGCGCGCGTAAGTCGCGCCTCCAGTTCGCCGGGCTGGAGCTCGAGCGCCCGGCTCAAATCCTTAACCGCCTGAGCGGGATCCTTCAGTTCGGCGTAGGCCACTCCGCGCGCCAGGTAAGCTTGTGCAAAATCGGGCCGGAAATCAATGGCGCGATTGTAGTCGTCAATTGCGTCGCGGTACCGCTTCAGATATGCCAGGATCCGCCCGCGCGCCAGGTAGGGTTCCGGGTCGTCCAGACGCAGTTTGATGGCCTGCGAGTAGTCTTCCAGAGCTTGGGTCAGGCGGCCCAGATGGGCGTAGGCGGCGGCGCGCCCGGCGTAAAGTGAGTGGTGCAAGTAATGGAGTGCTTCGGCGCGGTTGTAGTCTTCGATTGCCGGATAGAAGTTATTCGATCTGAGGTTGGCGTCGCCACGGAGTTTCCAGGCTTCGCCGTTTTCCGGCAGCAGGCGCAAGGCGGTGTTCATGTCGGAGAGCGCTTGCTGGTGTTGGCCGGCGCTCAGATTGACCTTCCCACGGTGCAACCACGCCGGCCCGAAGTCGGGATCCGAAGCCAACGCCCGCGTGAACGCGCGCTCAGCCTCCGCGAGCTTCCCTTCCGCTTCAAACCGGATGCCGGCTTGGTAAAAGCGCTGGGCAGCCTTGCGCGCGGCTTTGGAAACGTTTTGGGCCGGTGAGGCAGAAAGCGCCAGCAAAGGCACGAGCAGGCACGGTTTCCACATCTTCGTTAGCCTCAGTGTAGCCGAACCGTAGCCGGAGACGGGTGGCTTGGCGGCGCAGTTGTCTATTCGGCCCGCACGGGGTTACGCAGCACGCCGATACCTTGGATTTCCACTTCCACCACGTCGCCCGGCGAGAGCTTGCCGGTCTGGCCCGGCGTGCCCGTGTAGATGACGTCGCCCGGCGCCAGCTCGACATAACGGCTGATGAAGCTTACGATGGCTGGCCCGTCGAAGAGCAAATCCGAGGTGAACTGTTTCTGCACCACCTTGCCGTTCAGCCGCGTTTGGAGCAACAGATTTGAATAGTCCAGCCCACAGGCAATGGCCGGTCCGAGCGGCGCGAACGTGTCGGAACCTTTGGCGCGCCACCACTGCAAATCCTTGCGCGGGCCGTTCTGCCATACGCGCTCACTCACATCGTTGCCGCAGGTGACGCCGAAGATGGCCTGGCGGGCCTCTTCACGGGAGGCGCGGCGCACTCGCCGGCCGATGACCAGCACCAGTTCTCCTTCGTAATGCACTACGGTGGAGTCCTTCGGCAGCACGATAGGATCGCCCGGATTCTGCAAGGCGCTGATGGGCTTATAGAAAATCTCGGGATTCGCCGGCACGGCGGCGCCGCCCAGGTGGCTCTTGTAGTTGAGCCCCACGGCCAGCACTTTGGGCGGCCGGCAGGGATAGAGCAATTTCACATCGGAAAGTTTGTAGCTCGTGCCGGTTGGCTGCGGCTTGTCGAACAGGTCTCCGCGCAGTTGCTGAACGGTATCCCCATTCAGGATGCCGTACGAGGTCTGCGGACCCCGCCGGAACCGCACATAGCGAACCACGCCGGAGGTTTCGCCAGCAGCTTGCGCCGCTGCGGCCAGCAGCGCTCCCAACGCTTCCCGTCTCGTCGTCAACATGTCTGCTCTTCCCCCTAGGAACAGCTATCTAGCCTAGC
>CAYSBM010000637.1:0-2015 GCA_964429095.1 uncultured Solibacteraceae bacterium
TACGCTTACCAACGCTACGACAACCCCACCAACGCAGCGTTCGAAGAGCAGCTCAACGCTCTCGAGAACGGGCACGGCGCGCTCGCCTGCGCCTCCGGTATGGCCGCACTTGAGCTCGCCATTCTGGCCGCTTGCGCGCAGCGCCCGAAGACCGTACTCTGCGCCGAGGCGATTTACGGCGCTACGATCCGCATGCTTGACGGCTTTTTCGCACCGCTTGGCTTCGCCGTGCATTACGTGGACGCATGCGATCTGGACGCCGTCGAAAAAACCATCGCCAGGCATGCGCCCGGATGTTTGCTGGTGGAAACCATATCCAATCCGCTGCTGCGCGTCTGTGATATCGCGGAGCTGGCCGGCTTGTGCCGCCGAGCCGGCGCGGCGCTTCTCGTGGATAACACCTTTGCGACCCCGCTGCTTCTGCGGCCGCTCGAACTTGGCGCCCATCTGGTGGTGCACTCCCTCACTAAATTTCTCGCTGGCCATGGGGACGTATTGGGCGGCGCCATCATCAGCGACGAAGAACACTTCGAAGCCATCCGCCAACTTTCGCGGACGTCGGGACCGGTGCTGGGCCCCTTCGAGGCCTATCTTGCCATGCGCGGGGTCAAGACCTTTCCGCTTCGCATGGAGCGCCAATGCGCCAACGCCCGCCAGCTCGCCGCCTGGCTGCGGCAGCACCCGAAGGTGGAGCGCGTCTTTTACCCGGACGACACGGCGCATCCTGACGCGGCCGTGATAAGACGGCTGTTACCTGCCGGCCTTTACGGCGCCATGGTGAGCTTTGAAATTCGCGGCGCAAGCCGCCCGGACGTCTTCGCCTTCCTGGACAGACTCAAACTCGTTGTGCGCGCCACCTCGCTCGGCGACGTGCATACCATGGTGCTTTATCCCATGATTAGTTCGCACCGCGAGGTGCCCCCCGAACTCCGCGAGCGCATGGGGATCCGGGAAAACCTTGTGCGCTTGTCTGCTGGGATCGAGGACTTGGCCGACATCCAGGCCGACCTCGACCAAGCCTTAGTCTGAATCCCGCAAGTAGGCTAAGACTCGTCCCGGCCCGTCTACGTCAAAGAAAGAACCTTTCTTCTGTACTCCTGGTACAAGGTGTCGCAGGACGGGTGTCCTATGTCGACCAGCTTGGTGCGCCGGTTCATCAGGCCCTGGTATTGGAAACAAATCACTTTGTCCACCAGCGGAGCCTGCAACCGGATCTGCTCAGCGATCCTGTCCGCAGGCCCCGGCACACAGAGATAGCGGCCCGAAGGTGTTTGCTCAAAGACAAACAGTTCGCAGTTGGTCCACAGGGCTACTCCGGCATCCGCCAGCGGTTTTCGCACACGCTCCAGCCCGCGCGCATTGAGCTTCACCAGTTCCACGGCTTTCGCCACATCCCTTGACCGTCCTCCGTAATCTTGAGGCGCCAGAATGTCGATCCCCATGCGGACTACGTCCCTTGGTAGCCGCTCCAGATTGCCTTTCCGGCCCAAGCTTCCCGGGCTAGCCAGCAACTTCACCTTCCCGATGGCAGGGCGCAGATGTTTATGGATGAGTCTTTCATACAGCTCGATGTGATGGTCCTCAAAATCGATTTCGTAGGAAATGTAAAGTCCGGCAAAGCATGGCTGGGAGCCATAGCGGTCCACCAGCGCCTCGGCCAGGGCTGTATTCCATTGGAACCAGATATCCGGCCATGGCGGCTCCAGGGCTGAGTAATCGCGCACCTCGGAGACTCGCCCGCGCAGCCCTATCCCGAAATACATCTTCATACCCAGCCGGTTGGCTTCCGCCACGCACGCGCCCAACGGGTCCTGGCAGCCCATTCGCACCGGGATCCCCACCGTCTTCTCATAGCCGGGGAACAACGGCCGCCCCCAGAGCGCAGAGTTGAGCAGAATGGCGGTGTCCATGCCGAGACCATGCATATCGCGCATCAAAGCGCGCCAGTTTTCTTCTTTCCTAAACCGGCAGTTGTCATCCCAATAGGTGCAGTCCCAGATATTGGGGTGAGCCAA
>CAYSBM010000638.1:0-2012 GCA_964429095.1 uncultured Solibacteraceae bacterium
GGTAACCGCGCCATACAAACGCCCAACTTTGACCGCATTGCCCGGGAAGGCGTGCGATTCCGCTGCACCTACTCGACAACGCCAACCTGCACGCCGGCGCGCGCCGCCCTGCTCACCGGCCAATCGCCCTGGCGGCACGGCATGCTGGGCTATGGGCGCGTAGCGGAGAAATACCCGGTGGAGTTGCCGCGCCTGATCCGCGAGGCGGGTTATTACGGGGTGGGGATCGGCAAGATGCACTACTATCCGCAGCGCAACCTGCACGGATTCCACCAGACGATCCTCGATGAGCAGGCCATGCAGCTCACGCCGGATTTCCGTTCGGACTATTTGGGATGGTTCCACAGCGTGGCGCCGAACCTGGATTTCGCCGCCACGGGCCTGGATTGGAACGGGTACGAGGCGCGCCCATACGCTCTGCCCGAGCACTTGCATCCGACAAGCTGGACCGGGCAGACGGCCGTGAACTTCATTGAGACCTACAACCGGACCGAACCTTTCTTTCTGAAGGTCTCCTTTGTGCGCCCTCATAGTCCTTACGACCCCATTGGCCGCTTCTGGAAGAAGTACGAGAATGCGAACCTGCCGGGCGCCGCCGTGGGCTCCTGGGCCGCCAAGTATGCACCGCGCAGCGACAACGGGCGGTCGATCTGGCACGGCGATCTGGGCGCCGGGGCGGTGCGCACGGCGCGGCAAGGCTATTACGGCTCGATCTCGCAGGTTGACGAGCAACTCGGCCGCATTTTCGAAGCTCTGGAAAAGCGCGGCTGGTATGAAGAGACATTGATCCTCTGCACGGCCGACCACGGCGACATGACCGGAGACCATCACTTGTGGCGCAAGTCGTACGCCTACGAAGCCAGCGCGCGCATTCCGATGCTGCTGCGCTGGCCAGAGGGGCTCATTCCGGCCAGCCGTGGGCGGGTGCTGGAGGGACCCGTCGAACTGCGCGACGTACTGCCGACGCTGGCCGATGCGGCCGGCGCCGCCATTCCGGACGAAGTGGAAGGCAGGAGCCTGCTGGATCTGGCGCAAGGCAGAACCGGGAGCTGGCGCCCTTGGATCGACCTGGAACACGATGTCTGCTACGATCCGTCGAACCACTGGAACGCGCTCACCGACGGCCGCACCAAGTACATCTTTCACGCGCGGGACGCCAGCGAGCAATTGTTTGACCTCACCGGCGACCCGCACGAAACGCGGGATCTGGCGGGCGAGGCCGAGCATGCCGGGCTGCTGCGGCAATGGCGGCAACGCCTGATTGAGCACCTCAGCGTGCGCGGAGAGGCCTGGGTCAAGAACGGCACGCTCAGAGCCCGTCCCGAGCGGCAGCTCTATTCGCCGAATTATCCGGCTAAAGCGTAAGCGACCTGCCGAAGCCGCCCTCTTCCCATCAGAAGTAGAACTTTAGGGCGAACTGCACGATGCGGCTGGACACCGTATTCTGGTTCAGTACATAAAAACTCCCGTTCATCGAAACACTCCGCGCCACGCATGCCGGACTGAGAGTTCCCGTCGTATTGCTTAGCTCAGCGGCGTTGGAAGGGCAGCCTAAGCCGTTAGGTCCGGGTCCTGGCAGGTTGGCGATGGCGGTATCCACGGGAACGCCGCGGGCCTTTTGGATGATGGCATCCCAAACGCCCGGCGCGCTAAGATTCGCGTTGCGGTTCTTGACATTGGCGATGGGAGTCTGGAAGGGGATCGTACCGCTCAGCAAAGGGTTCTGCGAACCGGAGCTGATCAGGCTGGTGTTGTTGATATTGCTTTCAAACACGCGGTGATTCAGGACATTGAACATGTCCGCGCGGAGTTCGAAATAGCGCCGGGACTCCTTCCACGGGCGGATGCGCTTCATGACGCTGAGGGCGAAAGTCTGCACCCAAGGCAGCCGCAGCGAGTAGTTGCGGGCAGCGTTGCCGTACTTGCCCGGTTCGGGCCACGTGAAAGCGCGCGGGTTGACGTAGGGGGTGAAGTAGGCGTTCTGGGGTGTCCAATCTGGGTTGATCAGCGGC
>CAYSBM010000639.1:0-2008 GCA_964429095.1 uncultured Solibacteraceae bacterium
CTCAGCAGTAACGTCGTGGGCACACATTCCTGATTGCCGGAATCTTGCAAGACCTGTTACGGGGCCAGCTTCGGCTGGCCCCGTTTCTTGTTCTTACGCTCACCGCGCTTACTGATAGCGTCCGCACAGTTGGTTCCACCGAATTTGAAACAGATCGGCGAACATGCGCACGCTGTCGGAAATCATACTCACCTTGGTGCCCTCGGCGTGACTCCAGCGGACGGGCACTTCAATAACGCGGTAGCCCAGTTTGCGGGCCAAGAACAGGGCTTCCACGTCGAAACTGAAACCGTTCAACCTCTGGCGTCGAAAGATTTCCCGAGCCGCCGCGGCCTGAAATAACTTGAAACCGCACTGCGTATCCCAGAACGGCAGGCCCGTGATCATGCGCATGCACAAATTGAAGATCCGGCCGGCATTTTCGCGAAAGAAGGACTGATGGACGCTGATCAACGAACGGTCGAGAGCGCGCGAACCGATGGCCACCTGTGCGCCTTGCATGCGGGCGGCTTCCAGCAGTTTATCCAGTTCCGTGATGGGCGCCGAGAGGTCCGCATCGCTGAACAGGATCCAATCACCCTGCGCCTCCAACATCCCGTGACGCACTGAATAACCCTTGCCGCAGTTGCCCGGATTCTCAAGCAAACGGACCTCCGGATGCCGGGCAGCGAACTCCCGCACCACGCACGAGGTGCCGTCGCGGGAGCCATCGTTCACCACCAGAACTTCCGAACTTGAAAAACCCGCCTGTTTCAGATAGCAGGAAACGGCTTGCAGCGTCGCGGGCAGGCGGCGCTCTTCGTTGTATGCGGGGATGACAATGGAGATGGATTCCAACGCTCAATTATAACCAGGAATGACAGAGAGATCCTTCGTCTTTTCCGGAACTTCCCGATCATCCCTCACACCACTGTGTTGTAAACGCCGTGCGTCCCAACAAGGAGAGCGAATCAGCTGCGGGCTCAAAAAGCTCGCACTGGTCCGTTGAAGCGAGGCAATCCAGACCGAAGACTAGTTTCCCAGGGGATAGGCGGCGCGGTACACGGCTCCCTGCCATACGCCGAGATGCGCGAATTCCCTCTCGCCTACAAACGCCGGCCGTTCGATGCTCGTGTATACGTTGGGTTTGAGGTCACCGTCCAGCACGATCTGCTCCTCACGGACCGGTCTCAGTTCGTCAGAGGCCGGCTTCCGGGAGACGATGGCAGCGAAGTGACGCTTGTCCGGCGACACCATCAGAGGCCCGACGCTGTAGAACGGCCCTACGCGCTTGGCGCCAGCGACGATGTAGGACTGCTGTCCGGCATGCTCCACGTAAACCATCGAGCCCGAGATCATGACCGAATCCTCCGGGGCGCAGTTGGAGGCAGTGGTTGAAACCAGACATGCAACGAAACCTTCCGCGTCGGAGTTGGGGCTTCGCAACGCATAGTACCCGATCACATTGTTCTCGTCGTCAGTGATGTTGCCGGAACTGCCCCAGGGCATCGAACTACCACGCTGCGATTCGCTTCCGTCCAACACCAGAATCGGCTCCTTGCCTTTGCGCGCGAAGTACGCGATGTGCTGGGCTCCCGAGCCCCACAGTATCGAAGTCCAGGTCTCCGAAGAGCGGTGCTCGTGATAGAACTGTCCGTCGAATCCCGGATACTCACGCGTGTCGGTTACCACAGACCATTTCTTTGCCCGCCGCCCCCAGAAGGCCACGTGGTCGCCGTCCTGGCTGAGAGAAATCAGGCCGACTTCGTCGAACGCGCCCGAAATGTCGCGGCCGTCGAAGTTCACTCGCCACCGGTCGCCAACAGGATAGGAGTAGGCAACTTGGCCCCTGTTTCCGATGACCCAGTAGTTGGGTCTTCCCGCGGCCTGGCGTTCTTCGCCGTCGACCACGAGTATGGATCTCCCGTCCCTGGCGGTTCGCAGCGCCCAGTGCATCCTGTTGGTCGAGTAAACCTCAGGGGAGACAGAATCGTAGGGTCCGAGACGCTTCTGCGGCAGGACCACCGTC
>CAYSBM010000640.1:0-2005 GCA_964429095.1 uncultured Solibacteraceae bacterium
TAGTTGGTGATCCGCGCCCGCAGGCGCGTGGCGTTGGTCAGCGGATAGAGAAAGGCATCAGCGCCCTCAGGCGTTCTGCCGAACAAGTCGGTATGCACATTCATCGATCTACTCTCCTTCGTTATCTTCGGGGAATCGGAGTTCGTCGGACGCGACGTGTCCTGCGCCTCCGCGACGGCACAGGCGGCCGCCACGGCAATGAAACCAACCAGATTCCTTGCGTTCATCTCCGCACCCCGCGTCAAGAATGATTGACTGTTTGGTATCTACCATCTGCCGGATGCCTATTGCCCCCTCCGGTTCCGGGCTACGAACGCCAAATAGTAAAGAATAAACCACGAATTGTAAATCCTCAAGCTCCCTGTGTCGTGGGAATATCTTCGCGATGAAAGCATATTCGCATGGTGGTGTTTTTCCAGTTCCCGCGTCCCGGACAGCAACGACTCGCATGGCTCGTGCCTCCATTCGACTGAGCGGGACACCGCGAGAGTCCACAGAATGCGAAGAGATACGTAGTAATACGTAAGTATGAGTAGGCATTCCGAGGCCATGCTGCACACATCCCAGCAAATTTCCTAAAGACCCAGGGAATTTCCTGTCGAATGTTATCGCATCAGATGGGTGGGGCGTCTGAAGACCCCATCTAGTCCGCAGCGTGCATGATCGAATGGTCAGGGAGAAGGGCAATGGATCCATGTGGTTGTCCGCAGGCAATGCCCGGACGTCAGTCCGCAGGTCCCACCGTTGTCTACCATTTTGCGGAGAAGCTGACCGCAAAAGACGTAATGGAGTACGGCGTCGTCGGCGTGGAGAATACCGAGTCGGTTCATCGGGCCGTGTCGCTGTTGCTCGAAATGGGCCTTACGGGACTGCCGGTCACCAGCCGGGGACGGCTGGTAGGCGCGATCTCGCAAAGGGGAATGCTCCGTCTGGTCCGAAACCAGGAATGCGTGTCGGGCCGGGTCGCGGACTATATGGCGGAGGAGGTCGTCACCGTCGATGTCGACGATCCGTTGCCCACCGTCTCCACGCGCCTTGCACGCAGCGAATTCGGCTGCGTGCCTGTGCTGTTGCGGCAGCGGACTCTCATCGGGACCGTCACCCGAAGGGACCTGATCCGCGTCTACGCAGAGAGGCTTCGTCCCGCGCCGCTCGATCGCCATCCGCACAACTCCCGTCCGTCCCCTGAGAACACCCCGGGCCAGAGCCTGCTCACGTTGCGGCCGGACACGCCGCTTTGGGAGGCCATGGACTTGTTTGTCCAGCACAACGTTACCGGACTTGTTGTTGTGGACGAACGGATGACGCTCCTGGGCATCATCACCGAGAGAGACCTGCTCCAGCACTGTCTCCATCCGTGCTCCCCGACCCGAACGGTCGGGTCCTGCATGACCACCGACGTGGTCGCCTTCGACCACAAGACCGATCTGGACCAGATCTGCGACTGTATGATCGAAAGAGACTTCGATCAGGCCCCCATGACCGAGCAGGGCAGGCTCGTCGGTTTGATCCGCCGCTCCGACATCCTGCGAAGCAGGATGGCCGCATTCAAACCGTAGGCGGGTGGTCCCTTCCGGCCGGTCCGGCCCGCGTTCGCTCGCCGGAACACGCGGATTCATAGGCGGCGCGCTTGCCCGATCGCCGCGTGATTCTCACGACTCCCCGGTAACGAACATCCGGTTCGACCGTCCTAGAGAATAGGCGGCTGTCCCGACAAAACAAGTTCTGGGGAACATGGCATGGGAGCAACATCGAGGGTTTGGACCGTCCTGATCGGCATCTGCGCGTCACTGGGGGGCGTCCGCGCGGCCGAGACCCCGACTGCGACGCAGTGGGCGGTCTACAAGGGGCTCGAACCGGGTGCGTTCATCAAGCAGTGGCTCCTCTGCGATCCGTTTCCCGTCTTCGAGGGCGCTCCCAGGCCGGAGGATGTCGCGGCCCAGCGGGAGGCGTTCGACATGGATTTAATGCCCGCGCACGGCGGTGAGTAGCAGGTCCAGCCGAC
>CAYSBM010000641.1:0-2005 GCA_964429095.1 uncultured Solibacteraceae bacterium
CGGTGAGCGAGACGGCCTCGCCTTGCGTGCCGTCTCGCAGTGTCGTGTCAAAGGTATAAATCTTCATGGGTCCCGTTGCGGAACCGGCTTCCCTAGCCACGGTCTAAACGTCCTCGGGTACGCCGGCTTCTTTTTTCTTCTTCAAGAAAGGCATCATGGCCCGCAGCTCGCGGCCCACGCGCTCGATCAGCAGATCCTTGCCGGCTTCACGCATGGCCAGGAAGTTTTTCCGCCCGCTCCGGTTCTCCTCGATCCATTCCTTGGCGAACTGGCCGTTCTGCACCTCGGTGAGAATCTTCTTCATGCTTTCGCGGACATGGGCGTCGATGATGCGCGGCCCGCGCGTGTAATCACCGTACTCGGCCGTATCCGACACCGAGAAACGCATGTAGCTCAAGCCGCCTTCCTGAATCAGGTCCACGATGAGTTTCAGCTCGTGCAGGCATTCGAAGTAGGCGATCTCGGGCGCGGAGCCGGCTTCCACCAACGTCTCAAAGCCCGCCCGGATCAACTCCGACGCTCCGCCGCACAGCACGGCTTGCTCGCCGAACAGATCGGTTTCCACTTCTTCTTTGAAGGTCGTTTCAATCACCCCCGCCTTCAAACAGCCCAGCGCCAGCGCGTAGGTCAGGGCCTGCTCGAGCGCTTTGCCCGAAGGGTTCTGCTCGACCGCCACCAGCGCCGGCACACCCACGCCTTCGGTGAACAACTCGCGCACGCGATGGCCCGGGGCCTTCGGCGCCACCATGGAAACATCCACCTCCTGCGGCGGCACGATCTCCTTGTAGTGGATGTTGAAGCCGTGCGCGAACATCAACGTCTTGCCGCGCTTCATGTGCGGCGCGATGTCGCGGTTGTAGATGGCCGGCTGCACGTGGTCAGCCACCAGAAACATGATGGTGTCACCCAGCCTGGCCGCTTCCCCCGCCTCATACACTCTGAATCCGGCGGCCTCGGCCTTGGCCCAGTTGGGACTGCCTTTCAGATCGCTGACAATCACATTGAGGCCGGAGTCGCGCAGGTTTAAGGAATGCGCGTGCCCTTGGCTGCCATAGCCGATAATGGCGATGGTCCGGTCTTTCAATAGGGAAAGATCCCCGTCTTTTTCGTAAAAGCGTCTAGCCATTGATAGCTCCGTTTCTCGGTTCTAGTTTAGTGGCCTCGGCTCCCGCCGGGATGGGCGGAGCCAGCCGTAAGCGTTTCTAATCCAGCGAGACCGCCACCATCACAGAGCGGGTCACATCACTCTCGCCGTAACTTCGCATCACACCAATAAACTCATCCAACTTCTCGGGATCGCCCGTGGCTTCCAAAGCGAAGCCCTCCCCAGAGGAATCCACCACGCGGGCTGAAAAAATCTCGGCTTCCTTGAGGATCGCCGTGCGCGCCTCCAGGCCGGCGCGCACCCTCAACAGCACCATTTCCCGCTGCACGGCGCGCCCATCGGTCAAATCGGTAGCTTGCAGCACATTGATCAACTTGTTCATCTGCTTGATCAATAGCGGACGCAAGGCGGGGTCCACGTCCACCACAATGGTCATCCTCGAAAGTGTCGGGTCCAGCGTCCGCGCCACCGTCAGGCTTTCTATGTTGTAGCCCCGCGCACTCAGCAGCCCGGTCACCCGCATGAGGGCGCCCGGTTTGTTTTCCATCAGCAATGAGATCGTTTGCAACATGTTATCGGCGCCTCCTGGATCACTTGGGAACCGCCACCGGCTGCGGTGGCCCCAGAACCATTTCATTGATGGCGGCGCCGGCCGGCACCATCGGATAAACATTCTCCTCCGGGTGTACCATCACATTCAGCAGGTAAGGCCCCGGTTCTTCCACCGCCAGCCGCATGGCCGGCGCCAGATCCGCGGGCCGCGAAATCGTCCGCCCTTTGAATCCGTAGGCGGCCGCGAGCTTTTCGGCATCCGGAAAAGCATCCAGCGTCACGGCCGAAAGCCGGTTGTTGTAAAACATGGTCTGCCACTGGCGCACCATACCCAGGTAGCCGTTGTTG
>CAYSBM010000642.1:0-2003 GCA_964429095.1 uncultured Solibacteraceae bacterium
CCAGGCGGCCACCATCGCCGGTGCTCCAGTCAAGTTGTACAACGACCACAGGCAACTTCAGGAGCACAAGGAGATCGACGCGGTGGTCGTCGCCACACCAGATCACTGGCACACGCCGATCGCCATTGACGCCATGAACGCTGGCAAGGACGTTTACGTCGAGAAGCCCGTGTTCCATCGCCCGGAGGAAGGCATGGCGCTGGTCAAGACAGTGCGCGCCACCAAACGGATTTTTGTAGCCGGCACGCAGGGCCGCACGCTGCCGCATTTTGCCCAGGCCAAAAAGACATATGTGGACAGCGGAGTCATGGGAAAGGTCGGTGTGGCGCGCACTTGGTACACCTCCAACAGCGGCTACATGGACCGCAAGATCCCGGAGGGCTTCGAGCAGAAGCCTGAAGGACTGGATTGGGACCGCTGGCTGGGTCCGGCTCCCAAGATCGCCTGGACTCCCCAGGTGTACTTCAGCCCTTACCGTTGGTATCACTACGATGGCGGCCCCATCATGGGTATCGCGATCCATGTGGTCGACTCCGCGCACCACTGGCTGAACCTCACCAAGCCGCTTTCGGCTGTCGCCGGAGGAGGGATCTACTATTACAAGGACGGCCGCGATACGCCGGATACGGTCAGTTTCATCCTTGAATATCCACAGGAACTGATGCTCACCTTCTTGGCTGAATCTCTCACCTGCCCGGACATTAAGACGTCGGCAGGAGTCGAACTGCGAGCGACTGGCGGCACATTGATGGCGGAGCGTTACGTGCGCGACATCGCCTGGGAGTTCGTGCCGAACAAGCGTTACACGTCCGTCCCGGCCGCCAAGGGGCCCGGTCCCCAAGCTTGGGCCCAGTGGAACGTGCTTAATTGGCTGGAGTGTATCCGCACACGGCAGACGCCGGTGGCGAACGTGGAGGCTGCCTACTACTCAACCATGGCTTGCGCCATGGCTTCTATGGCTTACCGCTCCGGTTCGAAGGTCTACTGGAACGACGCCTGGAATCTACCGGCGTAAGCGCGCCCGCGCCGCAGGAGGTAGTAATGAACAGGCGTGAATTCGTAGGTGGGGCGCTGGCGGCGAAACTGGCCGCGGCGCCCGACCCTTCCAAGATCCCCAGCTATAACCCCCGGATGGAGTACCGCCGCCTGGGCAAGACCGGCATGTACGTTTCGGCCGTTTGCATGGGCGGGCATTGGAAACGCGTGGCCACCATGCTCGGCGGCAACTTCAAAGGCGACGGCTACTCCCAGGCCGACAACGTCAACATTAACAACCCGGCGTTCTTGAAAAATCGCGACGAGGTGTTGACGCGCTGTCTGGAATGCGGAATTAATTACGTCGATGCCTGCGCCGGTCCGGAAGTGTTGGCTTACAGCAAGGTGCTCAAGGGCCGGCGGGACAAGATCTTTTTCGGCTACTCCTGGAGCGTGCGCGAATCGCGCTTCGGCCCTTATCGAGCCGCCAGCGCGCTTATCAAAGGCCTGGAGGACGGCTTGCGCGAATCCGGCCTGGAGTATGTGGACTTGTGGCGCATCACTCTGCCTGAGCAAATGGTAGACGACCTCGGCGAATTGCAGGCTATCGAGTCCGGTGCCATGAAGGCTATGGAACAAGCCCGGCGGCGCGGCCTGGCCCGCCACACCGGGGTCTCCAGCCATAACCGCGTTTGGCTCAAGTCCATGATCGAATCGTATCCGGACGTGATGGAGGTGGTGTTGTTCCCTTATACCGCCGCCAGCAAACAGTTGCCGGATGCCAGCGTTTTCGATGCCGTGAAGAAGTACGCCGTGCGCGTGTTTGGCATTAATCCGTTCGCTAACAACACGCTCTTTGCCGGAGATGGTTCACTCAGCAGCCCGCACCGTGAGGAAGACGATAAGCGCGCGCGCCTGGCCATCCGCTACATCCTGTCCAACCCCGCCATTACGGCGCCCCTCCCGGGCCTCAGCCAGCCCCATCAGGTGGACAACGCCGTGCGGGCGGTGCAGGCGCGCCGCCGGCG
>CAYSBM010000643.1:0-1996 GCA_964429095.1 uncultured Solibacteraceae bacterium
CGGTGCGCAGATCGAGCGTGCCGTTCTCGATGGTCAGCAGCCATGGGTCACGGTCCAGGTCGCCGGGCCGGACGGCGAAGGCTGGGTCGGCCTTGGCCAGGTTGATCAATGCCGTTTGCGCGCGGAAGGACTCGGACCGCGCCAGGTGCTTGAGGAAAGCCTGCCGCTCTTCGTCATCGCGGATTCGCTTGGCGAGCGGGTACAGGCTCCGGATCAGGAGGCCGGCCAGGCGGTAGACCTCGAGCGTCTCATCGTCGCGCCAGCGCCTGTTGTCCCATTCGAACCAGCGGGTCCACTTTTCGCAGTACAGGAGCCGGTCGCGGTAGCGGGCGGCAAAGCGCTTGGCATTGCCGAGGTCCGTGAAGTGCTCAATCTGGGAGGCGGCGGCGGTGACCGCCGGGGCCGGCGGATCGGATTCGTCTCCGTCCTCTGGTTCCACATCTTCGGGCGGCCCGGACTCGCCGGCTTCGCCGCCCACCTCCAGCCGTCCGATTGCGATGGGCGAGTTCACGTTGCCGCGGAACAGGCACGCGTCGCAGAACCGCGCGCCGCCGAGATCGGCTTCGACGTAGGCGCAGGTGACGGGCGCCACCTGCTCGCCGGATGCCTGTTTCAGCTTGCGCTGGGTCTCGCGCCGCGAATATTTCGGGTGCGCTTGGCTCAGCTCATGCGCCCAGCGCTCAGCGTCCTCGCATCGCGCGACAACAGTCAGCATCCGGTACCACTCGGGCTCGGGCAGTGCCGCCGCGTCGTCGCGGCAGTGGCGCATCCAGGCGCATCCTTCGAGAATGGGAGGGAGCTTCGCCGGCGGCAGGTCTGGCGGTGGCTGGCTGGGCGCGGGCTCGCCCGGATCATCGAGCCCGCAGAGGATCTCGGCGATGTCGTCGATCGAGTAGGCCCGGTCGAAGTATTCGGCGGTCACCGGGCGCACATCGTCGGGGATCTTGCGGTTGAAGGTTCCTGGCACACGCAGCACGCGGCAGAGATCGGCGGTCGGGTCGATGGTCCAGCCCCGCACCCGGGCTTGCAAGCGAAGCATCTGCTGGAAGCGCCGCGACAGTGATTTCAAATCCTGCCGTTCGGCTTCCGTCTCGATGACGAACGGCTCCCGGAAGAGCCAGTACACCTGGAGCCCGAAGCCGCTGCGCACGATTACCGACGGCGGAAGTCCGACGGCCTCGACGAGAGACAGGGCCTCCTCTTCACTGCCTGGCAGATCCTTCGCCTTGTGCGCCGCGCCGCCGATGTCGATGTCGGCCCATACTCCGGGCACCGACACGACGCCAGCTTCTTTCCCGCGGCTCCCGTTTTCAGGTGCTTGGCCCTGCAATCCAACGGCGGCGTAAACGTCCTGCCGCGAGGCTCGATCCGCGCAATAGGCGACGGCGGCATCGAGGGCGCCCTCTTGCGCGAGAGGAAACGCCCGCGACGCCTTGTCCTGGCGGGTCCACACCACGAGCCACCCTTGCGGCTCGGGACCGTGGACCCGCTCGATGAATTGCCGGATGGCCAGTTCGCCGACCTCCATGCTTCCTCCCCGCGCCGGACGCGTCAGATGATTTCGCCTTCACCGTGCTGGACATCTTTCGCCGTGGGGGCCGAGGGCGCCGATTCGAGGAACGGCTTGAGCATCGCGGCGTACTCTTTGATGCGTGCGGCCTGTTCCGGCGAGAGCCGGCCGCCCGAGGTGAACGTCGCCCGCGAGTACACGATGCCCTGCGCGTTCTTGGTTTTCTCAAGGCCGATCTTGGTGATCAGGCTGTAGCAGGGCACGGCCTTCGACGCGAGGCGCATGAAGTACTGCCGCGCCGGCTTCACTGAACTCGCGGGCAGGCTGACGATCTCGGGCAGGAGGTTCTCCTCGCGGACGAAAAACAACTGCCGCACCAGCTTGCACGCCTGGCCCTCGCCCTTCGGGTCGCTGCCGAACTGCGCGAACGGGCACTTGTGGCAGTCGCCGCCCGGCTTGCCCGTGCCCGTGCGGGCGTCGAGCGAG
>CAYSBM010000644.1:0-1990 GCA_964429095.1 uncultured Solibacteraceae bacterium
CTCCGTCTCCTGCGTCCCGCCATAATGCACCTGGATGCACGGCTGGAAGGAGCGGCGCTCAGCGTCGAAGACATGCTGAAGTTGGACTGTGGAGACGTGTTGACCTTGGACTATCCGGTAGACCGCCCTCTGGACCTGAAAATCAACAACCGCTTGAAATTCCGCGGGCACGTGGTCACCACCGGCCGCAAAAGAGCATTCAGCATCCAAGCTCCCTTCGTGCCGCACGACTAGCACCGTCTTGTGGCGCTGCGCCCGCCAGTGCTGTAATGAGTCCTTCGGAGCACTGCTGCCCAAATTAGCCGCTGAGCCGGGTTGGTCTGACTGATTCCACTGGGTTTATCTTGGCTATCTTCTCTGTCCTCTGAACCAGACCCCCCATCCGTCATCGCCTGCTGTCCAACTCATCCCAACTCCAGCGTCAACTGCTCGGCCGGCAGCAACTCTGGCGTGGGTTCAAACGGCTGATCCAGCCAAGCCATCAAGTCTCTATAAACAGACAGTTGTTGCCGCAGCAGCGCCACCAGGTTCGACAGGCTCCAGTTGAAGCTGCTGCACTGTTGCAGGTACTTCACCAGCAGCATGGCGATCAGTGCTGTCCAAATCTGGATCTCCACCGCATTGACGCTGGTGCCCACAAACGTCTTGATCCGCAGCGACTGTTTCAGTGCCGGGAAGAGCTGTTCTATCTGCCACCGGTCCTGGTACACCGCGACGATGGTTGAGGCGGGCGGCTTCAGGTGGTTGGTGAGGAACATCATCGTTTCCTGCTCCTCCTCCACCCAAACCTCGATGCGGCGCACCAGCGCCACCGGCCCGGCCTCCTGCGTCCTGGTCAGCAGAATCACCTCGTCGCGCAGGATCGATTTCCTCCTGTCGGTCTCGCGCTGCTCGACGATGCCGTAGCTGGCGACGTCTTTCAACCGCGTCACCAACAAGATCTTCTGCCATGACAGTTCCAGCCACCAGCTCACATCCGTGTAGCCACGATCGAACACCTACATCGTACCCGGCTCAAATCGCTGCCCGCGGGCCACCTGGATTTCCGGGGTCTTGCCCGCCGTCACCACCGCGAACTGCGGCAGGTAGCCCTCATGATCCAGCACCAGGTGCAGCTTCACCGCTCCCTTGCTGCGGCGGTACAACGCCCAGTCGTAAACGCTCAGACACAGCGGAATCATGGTCGCGTCCAGACTGAGCAGCTTGTGCTTGAAGCGGAACTTGCGTTTAAAACGCTTAGCCGCGTCCGAGGCACAACGCTCATAGAGCGTGTGGAAAACCGATTGAAACAGCTCCCACGGCTAGTGCTCATTGGCATAGGCCAGCGTCGAGCGCTTCGGCACCGCGGCCACGCCGAGATGCAGCAGTTTGCCCTAGCAAGATGCCAGGCCGCCCACGGTTTCACGCGGCGACTGGGCGCGTCCCAAGTGGCAAAACAGCATGGCGACCAGCTGTGTCCAGCACCGGAAGCCCCGGGCGTGGCGCTCGGCGTGATGCTGGCGGACGGCCGCCTCGAACTCCAGGCGCGGGACGAACTTCAAGACCCGGGAGAAAATACTGCATACTTGATTCATGGCGGTGGCCTCCTGACTGGCTGATTGGGCTTCGGGCGAAACCTCACTCAACCTACCAGAGCCGCCGCCTCACGCATCATTCGCTAATTTGGACAAGAGTGACTTCGGAGGGACACACCCCAGATGGACTTTCCCACACACCGGGGCATTCCCCAGTGCACCATCGAAGACTATGAAAGGCATTTTGCCGGCCGTCATCGCGTGCACGACAGCCTGACCTATTGGGCGAACCGCAAGCCCGCAGAAACCGCCATTATCAACGCCGAAACCCGCGTTCAGCTCAATTGGGCTGAATTCGATACGGCTACCACCGCACTGGCCATGAAATTATTGGAGATGGGGATCGAGAAGGGAGATTTTTTGGCCGCCAGCCTCCCCCTGCTCACTGAACATGTCCTGCTCGCTTACGCTTGCTT
>CAYSBM010000645.1:0-1984 GCA_964429095.1 uncultured Solibacteraceae bacterium
GCCGAGCGGCTCTGACTGAAGCTTATCGTTACCGAACATCTGCTGCTTGGCCTGCTGCGCGAGGAGAAGTGCTTCGCCAGTGAGATTTTGCACGAGCGGGGGCTGCGGCTGGCGCAGGTGCGCGAGGACATCAGCCGTTCAAGCAGCGAAAAGATGACCTCGGTCCGTCCCAAAGAAACTTCGCTGCTGAGCGAATTCAGCCGTGATCTCACTCAGGCGGCCATGGATGGCCTGCTGGATCCGTTGATCGGCCGCGATTACGAGTTGGAGCGCGTGGTGCAGATCCTGTGCCGGCGCACCAAGAATAATCCGGTGCTGATCGGCGAGCCGGGGGTAGGGAAGACCGCCATCGTAGAGGGCCTGGCGCAGCGGATCGCCGACGGTGACGTGCCTTCGTTCCTCTCCGACAAGCGAATTCTGGCGCTGGATCTGTCGCTGATCGTGGCCGGCACAAAATACCGCGGACAGTTCGAGGAGCGGCTGAAGACCATCATGAAGGAGCTGATGGAGAATCAGAACGCCATCATCTTCATCGACGAGCTACACACGCTGGTGGGCGCCGGCTCGGCCGAAGGTTCGCTGGACGCCGCCAATATTCTGAAGCCCGCCCTATCGCGGGGCGAGGTGCAGTGCATCGGCGCCACCACGCCGGCCGAGTTCCGCAAATCCATCGAAAAAGACCGCTCGCTGGAGCGGCGCTTCCAGGCGGTCAAAGTATCGCCGCCGAACGAAGCCGATGCAATGAAGATCTTGTTCGGCATCAAGGAGCGTTACGAGAAATTCCACGCCGTGGCTTACACCGACGAGGCCATCGAGACCGCCGGCTACACATCCAGCCGCTTCATTTCGGACCGTTTCTTGCCGGACAAGGCCATCGACTTGATCGACGAGGCCGGCGCCCGGGTCAAGTTGCGTCAGACCACGCTGCCGACCGAGGTGGCCGATGTTCAGAAACGGATCAAGTTCATCGTCCACCGGATGGAAAACGCCATCGCCAATCACGAATTCGAGAAGGCGAGGTTTTACTCCGACGAGGAGCGCAAAGAGCGCGAGAATCTGCGCCTGCTGCGTGAAAAATACAACCTGGATGACACTTCGACTGGTGTGGTGACCAAGGACGACATTGAGGACGTTGTGGCGCGTTGGACTGGCGTGCCTATGACGGCCATCCGCGAAGAGGAAGTCACCAAGCTGTTGCGGATCGAGGAGGAGCTCCACAAGCGGGTCATCAGCCAGGACAAGGCTATCTCGGCTTTGGCGCGCGCCATCCGGCGGTCGCGCGCCGGGCTGAAATCCCCCAAGCGCCCTTCGGGCTCGTTCCTGTTCCTGGGCCCGACAGGCGTGGGGAAGACAGAAGTGGCCCGCGCGCTGGCCGAGTTCTTGTTCGCCAGCGAGAAGTCGCTTATCCGCTTCGACATGTCCGAATTCATGGAGAAACATTCGGTATCGAAGCTCATTGGTTCGCCCCCGGGCTATGTGGGTTATGAGGAGGGTGGCCAGTTGACCGAGCGCGTCAAGCGCGCCCCTTACTCGGTGATTCTGCTGGATGAAATCGAGAAGGCGCACCCGGATGTCTACAACATTCTGCTCCAGGTGTTTGAAGACGGCCAGTTAACCGACGGTCTGGGCAATACCGTGGATTTCAAGAACACCATCATCATCATGACCTCCAACCTGGGCGCCCGGTTTTTGGAAAAGAAGGGCGGTATGGGGTTCTCGGCGCCGACGGGCACGGGCATAGCCGGCAAAGTCGAGGACGCCGTGATGGCGGAAGTGAAGCGGGCCTTCAATCCCGAATTTCTGAACCGGCTGGACGAGGTGATTCTTTTCAACCCGTTGGGCGACGAGGACCTACTGAAGATCATCGACTTGATGGTGGGTCAGATCAACCAGAATCTGGAGGCTAAACAGATCCGCATACGGCTGGCGCCGGAGGCGGCCCGTTACATCCTCGCGCAGACATGCTCGGACCGCAGCTACGGCG
>CAYSBM010000646.1:0-1980 GCA_964429095.1 uncultured Solibacteraceae bacterium
TCAGTAAGAGGAAGTCGGCAAATGCAAGTATCAACGCAAACCTCTGGCAGAACGAATCCGGTTAAGTTGCCGAGTCTAGCGCGAAGCGGCGGCCGGCCGCAATGGGGCTAGGCAAACCATGCGCGCAGCGTTTCAAGATAGCGGGCCGCCACATGTCCGGGCTCGAAGTTGGCCCGCACAAATTCGCGCCCCTGGCGGCCCAGTTGCGCCGCCAGGCTGGGATTGGTTCGCAGCTCATCGAGGATCTCGCGAAACTCGGCGTAGCTGGCGAAATACAGCCCACCACCGGCAAGGCGGCAGAAGCCGGAAGTCACCGGACAGGCGGCGTTGGCGATGACAGGGCGGCCTGTGAGCCAGGTCTCCATCATCACCAGCGAGAAACTCTCCCGAATGCCCGGCGTCACGACGGCCAAGCTGGCCGCCATAGCGTCACGCAGGCATTCCTGCGGTACATGTCCCAGACTGACCAGATGCGGGCGCAACGAGGCGGACGCATGGAAGCTGCCACCGGCCACAGCCAGCTTCAGAGCTGCCGGGCGCTGCTCCAGATAACGTGTAAAATACTCCACAAGCAGGTCGAGTCCCTTGCCCGCGTCGGTGCGCCCGGCATAAAGCAAGAACTCCCCCGCAAAGCCGCGGCGGAACCGCTCCGCGTCCGCAGTCCAGCCAAGCTCGACCGGACAGCCCAGAACCGCGGTTTTCGCCGCATCCAGTTTCATCAGATCGAAGGCCAGCCGGCGTTCAGGCTCCGAGAGAAACACCACCCCGCGCGCTTGATGAAAAATGGACTGTAGCCGGGCCATGCGCGCTTGCGGCTCCTCATGCAGGCACGGAATCAGAACGCCGCGTTCGCCGGCAACCTGCACGCCGTCCACCGTCGTTCCGAACAAGTACGGCATGAAAAGGTAGATGTAGCCGGACCTGTGGCGCACAAGAAATTCGCACAGCGCCGGCGAGCGGATGTTTTCGCGCAGATAGACTTCCTGGTCTGAAACGGAAGGCGACAACCCGCGCGCGAGGATCCGGTTGACGGCGTCAAAAGCGGCCGTATCACGCTTCCTCACACGAAAACGGCGCACGCAAATGCCGCCTTCCACCGTAACACCTTCGGCATGGAAGTTCTGGTTCCAATCGGAAGCGAACTCACGCACGGTGGTGGTGAGCACCTCGACCTCGGCTCCCGCCGATTGCAGCGCGCGGGCCAGGGCGCGGCACGCGGCTTCGGCTCCGCCGGGGATGTTTTCGCCGTACCAGGGAATCACCAGGCCGATACGCGTGTTCATATGGCAACCTCCGCAGCCGTAGCTTCAAAGATTCCCAGGTAGCGGCGCGCCACGCGGTCCCATTCGTGGTGCTCTTCGACAAAATGGCGGCCTTGCCTTCCCAGTGCGTTCCGGAGCTCTCCGTCGGAGAGCAACCGGTCCAGGCAGGCCCGGAATTCATAGTAGTTGCGATACCACAATCCACCCTGGCTTCGCAGGCACTGTCCGCGCAGAACATCGGAACGTCCGTTGGCCAGCACAGGCCGGGCCGCAGCCCAGCCCTCCAGCGCCGCAAGGCACAGGCTTTCGTAAGGCGAGGGCGCCAGCACCACACTGCTGGCCTGAAGCGCCTGCCGCTTCACCGCGTCGGTGACATAGCCAGGCGCAACGATAGAGGGAGTTTCCGGCAGGTCCATGACAGCCTTGCCCATCAGGAGCAGCTTGACGCCCGCATGAGGCCGGTCTTCAAGGTAATGCAGAAAATAATCGATCAGTTCCCGGCAGCCCTTGGACGGATCGATGCGGCCCACGTAAGTAATCAGCGGCGCCCGGCCAATGCGAGCATCCAGTTCCTCCCACATGGCATCTGTAGCCACGGGCGCAGGCCGCAGATCCACCCCGCTTCCAGCCAAAAACCCTATTTCGCGTTCGAAGCAGAAGCGCCGCCAGACAAAATGGCGCTCCTCAGGGGTCATAAAGATCAAGCCGCGGGCTTGCC
>CAYSBM010000647.1:0-1979 GCA_964429095.1 uncultured Solibacteraceae bacterium
CATCCATTTTGGCGCACTGTTCACCGTGGCGGGCATGTTGATCAGCGCACGCCTCCCCCGCATACAGGTGGGCCGCGGCTATGACGCGCGGCTCACGGGCAACCGCTTCGGGCTGCAAGTGATCTGCGCCGCCGAACAGTGCGAGCAAGCTGGCCGGCTGCTTGGCGAATTCGGAGCCGAGGAGGTGAAATATGTCGAAGTTTAGCGCCTTCCTCCTACTGGCTCTGCTCACCGCCTGCGAGCGCTACCCTACCGGCGGCGATTGGCGCGTCCGCCGGGACATGGTGAACCAGCCCTCTTTCCGCCCGCAGGAAGACCCGCGCCCGCTTGCCGAGGGCGCGGTGTCGGGCAATTACGAAGCGCCGCTGGCCAAAGACACCGTCGAGAAGATCTTGCTCAACCCTGTGCCCGCCTCCGCCCAGAGCATCGCACGCGGCGGGAAGCTGTTCGATATCTACTGCACCCCTTGCCACGGTCCCGCCGGCCGTGGTAACGGACCAGTGGCCGCCAAGATGGCGAAGGCAGCCGACCTCACCCAGGAGAAATACCGCAAAGCCGCTGACGGATTCTTCTATTACACAATCCGTTATGGCACCGAAATCATGCCGCCGCAGGCCGAGAACCTGGCCCCGGCGGAACGCTGGGACGTGGTGAACTATATTCGGAAGCTGCAACGAAAATGACTCAGGCCGCCACGGAATCCAAGATTGTCCGCTTCGCTCAAGTGCTCACGCTGGCCGGCGCGGCCGCGTTTCTGGCGGCGCTCCTTACGGGCCACCCGCAGCGCGCCTGGCAGGCGCTGCTTCTGAACTGGGTGTATTTCACCGGCCTGGCGCAGTCCGGCGTGGCTTTCGCCGCCGCCTATACCGTGTGCCGAGGCCGGTGGGGCGACGCATACCGGCGTTTGGGAGAAAGCATGAGCTTCTTTCTCCCCATTTCGTTCGTTTTGCTGGCTGTGTTCCTGCTTTTCGGCGCTTCCCACGTCTTCCCCTGGATCGCCCACCCGGCGGAATCCAAACGCCTCTGGTTAAACATGCCCTTTTTGGCGGCGCGGGACCTCGTGGCCTGCGCGGTGCTCTTTGCCCTGAGCCTGTTCTACGTCCATGATTCGCAGCGTTGCGGCGGCCGCCGGTCGGCGCAATTGGCCCCGCTGCTGTTGATCCTGCACGGGCTCGTATTCACGCTGCTGGCATTCGACCTGGTGATGTCGCTTGACACCCACTGGTATTCCACACTGTTCGGTTGGTATTCCTTCGTCTGTGCTTTCTACTCCATGCTGGCCGCCCTGGCGATCTCCGGAGCGTGGCTGCGCCGCGCTTGGGGAATCGAGAGCTTCATCGGACCCGGCCAGAGCCACGACCTGGGCCGCCTCCTGTTCGGTTTCTGTCTTTTAAGTGGCGGGCTGTTCTGGGCCCAGTGGCTGGTTTTCTGGTACGGCAACCTGCCCGAAGAGATCGCCTACGTGATCCGCCGCTACTATGAAATGCCGTTTGCACCCTACGCCTGGGTGATGACCTACGGCGGATTCGTTCTGCCGCTGGTGGTCTTGTTGAGCAAGTCGCTCAAGCGTCGGCCGGCGCTCCTGGCGTGGGGCGGCGTCTGGATCCTGGCGATGATGTGGCTGGAGCGTTACGTTTGGGTCGTGCCCGCAGTCTCTCATGAACCGGCTGCGCCCATCGCCGTGGAGGCGCTGACCGGCATCGGCTTCGCGGGTGCGTTTCTCTGGGGCTGGTTGCTCCACAACCGCCGCCAGCCGGTCCGCAGCTTGATGGAATTGCCGCCGCAGCCCGAGCATCAGCATTCCTAACTCATATGGACAACTTCTTACACATGCTGCCCGCGCTTTTCGCCATGGGTTTGGCCGGAATGCTGCATTGCGCCGGCATGTGCGGCGGGCTTTCTTTACTGATCACCTCCAGCCGCCCGCCTGGGCGGGGCGTTTCTTTGTTGCTGTATTTCACCGGCAAGACCGTTGCTTA
>CAYSBM010000648.1:0-1976 GCA_964429095.1 uncultured Solibacteraceae bacterium
GCAGCCGCCCCCCAACCCCCGCTACCACACCCACGATTACCTGCGCGGCGATCCGATCCTGGGCGGTGATGAAGCTTTCCAGCGCCTGCTCAAAGAAGCCCACCGGCGAGGCGTCCGCATTGTGCTGGACGGGGTGTTCAACCACGCCAGCCGCGGTTTTTTCCAGTTTAACCACATTCTTGAAAACGGCGAAGCTTCTCCCTACATTGACTGGTTCACGGTTATTGGATACCCGCGGCACTCCTACGAGTGCAAGCCCAATTATCACGCCTGGGTGGGGCTGGCCGCCCTGCCGCAGTTCAATCACGCCAACCCGCATGTGCGAGATTTCATCTACCGCGTAGCGCGTTATTGGCTTGACCAGGGTATTGACGGCTGGCGCCTGGATGTGCCTTTCTGCGTGGACGATGACGCCTTCTGGCAGGGTTTCCGCGAGGTGGTAAAAACTGCCAATCCAGAAGCCTATATCACCGGCGAGATCCCCTGGGACGCGCGCCGTTGGCTGCAAGGCGACCAGTTTGACGGGGTGATGAACTACCTGATGTCCTACGCCTGCTGGGGCTTCTTCGGCGGCTCGGAGATCAACCGCAAAATGATCGGCCACTGGTATGATCACGGCCCGGAATACTTCCAGACCAGCGCTGAAGGTTTCGCCGAAAAGGTGGAAGGCCTGTTGACTTTCTACCCGCGCCCGGCCGTGCTGGCCCAACTCAATTTGCTGGACAGCCACGATACCGCCCGCGCGGTGAACATTTTCAATGGGGACAAAACCGCCCTGCGTCTGGCCACCGTCTTCCAGATGACCTACCCTGGAGCGCCCTCGGTGTATTACGGCGACGAAATCGGCCTGCCCGGCGGTTTGGATCCGGACTGCCGCCGTGCGTTCCCCTGGGATGAACACCAATGGGACGCCGAGCAGCGCGCCTGGTTCCGCGGCCTGATCCATCTGCGCAACGAACACCGCGCGCTGCGCGATGGCGATTATGTGACCCTCTACGCGAAAGACGGCGTAGTGGCCTATCCACCGCCCGGTGGTACCGGTCAAGGGCGCTTTACCCGATGGAACCCATCTGAAAGCCCTGTTTGGCAACGGCGCCGCTCAGGTTCATTCCGGCCGCCTGGAAGGTTTGAGCCTGGCTCCGCGAAGCGCGCTGGTGCTGGGTTGATTTATTCATCCCATCACATAAAACGGGTCAATTTGGTTGACAATTCCCGCGCCTGGGGATAAGATTTACATACAATTCATATCCAATTTGGGGAGGTTATTATGTCAAAAGCCTTAGAAGATTTGAAAGCCGCCTTCGCCGGCGAATCACAGGCCAACCGCCGCTACCTCGCCTTTGCTAAGAAAGCCGATGAAGATGGCTTCCCGCAGGTCGCCCGCTTATTCCGCGCTGCCGCGCACGCCGAAACCATTCACGCGCTGGCACATTTCCGCGCCATGGACGGTGTTCAGACCACCGCCGAAAACCTCAAGGCCGCCATCGCCGGTGAAAACTATGAAGCCACCGTCATGTACCCGGATTTCCTCAAGGACGCTGAAGCTGAAGATCACAAGCGCGCCATTAGCAGCTTCAAGAAAGCCTGGGAAGTTGAAAAAGTGCATGAAACGCTGTATAAAGAAGCGCTCGCCAGCCTGGATAAGCCGCAGGAAATGATTGACCTGTGGGTTTGCCCGGTGTGCGGCTACGTTGAAAAAGGTTCCGCCCCCGAGCGCTGCCCGGTTTGCGGCGCGCCGGCGGCTCGCTTCGAAAAAATCGACTGAGCATCTTCCAATCGTTCATTGGGATAAAAGCAGTCCAGGTGTATCAACTGGACTGCTTTTTTTAACAATTAGCGCAGGATCACGATTTCCTCAGCCTCAGTCTGCACCGGGTATGATTCGAGAACGACGCCAGTGAACAACACCTCAACCCTCAGACCCAAATAAAGATCCTCACGGGAAAGCACGAGGTAATCCTCGCCAACTTTTTCAT
>CAYSBM010000649.1:0-1973 GCA_964429095.1 uncultured Solibacteraceae bacterium
CTTCGGCGCGATGTATGCCCAATGCCCGGGTGTCTTTGACGAGAACGGCCTTGAAAATGCATGGCCGACCTGGGACCAGGACTTCTTCAACGCCTACGGTTCCGCCTATGCGCCCAACCCTGACAAGCCCTTCCCCCACGCGGATATACCCACGATGGACGGCTCGCCGGAGGACCTGGCCATCCGCGCCCGATGGAAGCAGGGCTTCGGCAACATCCCGGAGCGTCTCGACGCCTACCTGGCCGGCAATGCGCGCCTGGACGCCATCTGGGGCGAGGTCGGCACAAACGACGAATACCCGTGGATCCCACAGGGCTGCGTTTACCTGTCCCGCCAGCTCTTCGAGCGCAGAATCCCCCACAGCTTCGTCCTGACCACGGACCGCCACACGTTTGGCCCCGAGATCTTCCGCAAGGGCATGGGCCCGGCGGTGGCGGGTTACTTCGCCCGCTAGGGCGCCCCGCCGGGGGTGGACCTGCAGACCTCAGGCCGGGAACAGCCCGCGAAACCCGGGATCGCGCGAATTACGTTATTCGCGCCGACCCGCGCTGATTCGCGGGCTTTCTTTTCAATCGTGCCATAAGCGCGCCTGATGCTTTTCAGTAGCAATGCTGATTGCATAAGAATGCGTTCGCGATGAGTGCCGCAAGTATCACGTTGGCTGATCGGGAAATGGAACATTTTGTATTGCCTACGCCAACGTCAATGGGTTCAGACTCGAAAGCAGCCGCTGCGCATGGCCATTCGCGCGCAACCGGATATATTGGCCACGGCATTTCGACTGGACCCCTGACCGGAAGCTCTTGCATGGAACACCAAACCCTGGGACGTAAGTCATTCCTGAAGATGCTGGGAGGCTCGGCCATCGCGCTTGCGGTGCTGGCGCGCCTGCGCGGTGGCGAAGAGGCGGGAGGCGGCGGCCGGGGCGGCGGACAGGCACGGTTGGAGACGCGGGCCGACCCGCGGGCCGTGGCACGCGACGTCATCCTCTAGAACGAACCGGGATGGCGAACGTATTTCCGAAGTGGGCGAACCGGGTGCCGCTGCTTGCGCTTCTGGCCCTGGTGCTTGGCGGGACGGTCACCGTCTTCGCCGTGTGGTATTACTTCACGCCGACCTACTCGGCGGTGGGCTACATGCCGACGCAGCCGGTGCCCTACTCGCACGCGATCCATGTGGAGCAACTCGGGCTGGACTGCCGTTACTGCCACACCTACGTGGACAACAGCGACCACGCCAACATTCCGGACGCGGGCACCTGCATGAACTGCCACAACGCGATCCTGCCCGACAGCCCGGCACTCGCGCCCATCCGCGCCAGCTACGAGAGCGGCCAGCCGGTCAACTGGGTGCGCATCCACCGGCTGCCGGACTTTGTCTACTTCAACCACTCGGTGCACGTCGCGCGCGGCGTGAGCTGTGTGGAATGCCACGGCCGCGTCGACACGATGGACGTCGTCTCGCAGCAGAAGCCGCTGTCGATGGGCTGGTGCCTGGAGTGCCACCGCAACCCCGAGCAGTTCATGCGGGACCCGGCGCTTGTCACCGACCTGGCCTGGCAAGCGGCCAGCCAGGACGAGCTGCTGGAGGAGAACATCCGGCGCATCCACAACTGGCAGGTCACACCGCCCCAGAGCTGCTCGGGGTGCCACCGGTAAGAACATGAAGAGTGTTGGGTGTATGGTGTATGAAATATCAGTAACGAGCGGAGAGATGGACTGCTGGAGACAGCTCAGGTCCCAGGCCGGCTTTTCTGGCCCAGGACAGGGCAACCACACGACATCCTAAATACCAAACACCCAACACCTCTTCATACACCCCTCCACCTTCCACAATGTCCAGTGACCCACAAGATCCCGCGCTGACACGGACGCCCGTGGGGCCGCGCTACTGGCGCAGCCTCGACGAGCTGGGCGACACGCCCGGCTTCCGCGAGTGGCTGTACCGCGAGTTCCCGCAGGGGGCCTCGGAGG
>CAYSBM010000650.1:0-1953 GCA_964429095.1 uncultured Solibacteraceae bacterium
CGCAATGGCGAACCCCTGGTTCAAGAAGACCTGGTAAAGCTGCCCGAGCGGCTTTTCGTCATATTTCGCGCCGCCGCCGCCGTAACCGTGGCAGTAGACAACCAGGCCGCCGTTGTGGTTCACCGGGATGTCGATGCGGAAGTGGGAACCGCCCAGCGTGCCTGTTTCAACTTTCGTCTCCACCACCGGAATATGCTTCGCAGCCTGGGCGGGCGCCGCCGGAGCGCTTGCCGCGCGCGTGGCCTTCACCTCCCCGCTCATTCCGGTAGGCGCGGTGAAAGTGCCTTTCATGACGTCGCCGGAAAGCGTCATCCGGACGTCGAACGGCATGCCGCCGATGGGCAGTTTGAAAGTGATTACATCGTCTTTCTGGGCGACGTCGGTCAATGTTACCGTGTTGCCGCGCGCCGACATCGTGCCGGTCAGCTTTTCTCCCTCGCGCGCCAGGGCCAGTTCCATCTTCAGTTCCTGGCCCGTTCCGGCCTGGGCCACGAAATCCCATTTGCCGGCAACGTCGGCGCCGCACAACCAAGCAGTCAAACTCAGAAGGATGATCCAGAACCTAAGCATGTCATTACCTCAACTGATGTAATTCGAGAAAAGATTCCGCGCCCCGCCCGTAATGGATCGCCATGTGCGCCACGCGCGGCCTGACGCCGCTTTCCAAGGGCTCTCCCGAATTCAGGTTGATGGAGTAATTCGGAAAGTCAGACCCCGCCAGTTGCAAGCCGATCCGGTGGCCGGCGGCGAAACCGTGGGCCATAGGCCCCCATTTGACGCGGACGTTCGCCACCCGGCGCGGAACCATGGGAGCGGCCCGCTCCAGGCTGTCGCGGTAGCGAAGCCGTACGGCTCCATCGGCCACATTCACAGCCTGGCCGCCCGGCGCAATGTCAAGCAGCTTCACAACCACGTCTGCGTCCGGAGTATCGCAGGAAACCGATAACCGCACCTCGCCCTGGCCGGCGAACGTCACGGCTTCCGCGAGCGGCTCGCTGCGGTAGACGAGAACATCGTTCCGCGAAGCCAGCGGGCGCTGATCGAAAGCGCCCGCCGCAAATCCGGGATGGCAGCAGAGTTTGCCGCCCAAGGTGGGCACGGGATCAAAGGGATTGGCGAGCAAGCTGTCCTCGCCTACTTCGCCCGCGCTCGCCGCCAGCCCACCGCCCTTGGAAAGATACAGCCTGTAGGGAGCGGCGTTGGTGGGCGGCCATTGCGGCAAATTCAGCCAGCGGTTCTCGCCGGTCACAAAAACACGCGCCGGCGCCAGTGCGGCTACGCCGTTGGCCTCTCCCTTCAGCCAATAGTCATGCCAGGCGCGCTCGGCGGCGCCGAAGCTGATCTCGGCGGCTTTGCCGAAGTCCACCTCGCCCGAGGGAGCCTTGGAGCCCGCATGCGTCCAAGGCCCTTGGATCCATTGAGAGCGCAAGCGGGCCTCTGGCGTGCCTGCCTCGCGCGAAACGGCGGTGAATAAAGCGCCAGTGGCGGGGCCGAAAATGTCGAACCACCCGCCCACATAACAGCCGGGAACACGGATTCCGGCCACCTTGCGGCTCACATCGAGGCGCCGCCAATATTCCGTTCCGGGATCATGGCGTGTCCATTCACGGAAATAGCCGCCGCCGCCGCGTTTCATCACCTCCCGGTGCAAGGCTTCCATGAAGCCGCCGGTGGGAAGCTGCTTTACCAGCGTCAGGAAGGCGTCGCGGTTACTCGCCAGCAGTCCGACCGTCTTGCCGTAGGACTCGATGGTTTGCGCAGCCGACCAGCTCTCGGCCAACAACTGGCGGAAAGCCCCGCCCTCGAAAAAGATCTGGTGCGAAGCGAAGTCAATGGCGGGAAAGACCGCAAAGATTTCCACCAGGTGCGGCGGGCTGGCCATGGCCGCAGCGACCTGCGTCCAGCCCCCGTAGGATCCTCCGAACATACCCACCTTGCCGTTGGAGCCTTCCA
>CAYSBM010000651.1:0-1046 GCA_964429095.1 uncultured Solibacteraceae bacterium
GGCGAAGTGGCACGGCGCCGGCAGACGTCCGCTCTGGAGCGTGGAGAGCCTTCCGCCCGGCTGGAGAAAGTAATAGCGGGGATGGAAAATGATCCGTTCTTCCACTCCCAGGCGGCGGTAGAAGTCAAGCAGGAGCTCACAGCATCCGAGTAGGATGTGCTGGGAGTTGTCGATCACTTCGGCGCCGCCGGGGAAGGGGACCGGGTAAGAAGCGGCGCGTCCGCCGAGAAACCCCCGCGCTTCAAACAGCCGGACCTGAAAACCATCGCCGGCCAGCGCCACCGCCGCCGCCATGCCGGCCAAGCCGCCGCCAACGACGATCACGTCCTTCATTTACGCGACGGGCATGCGGGCACGCTTGCCGCCTCCTCCTCCGCCATCCATCAGGTCCATGGCGATCCAGACGAAGGCTGCCAGGAACAGGACGTAGAGGATATCTCCGAGATTCGGCATGCTTCCTTGATTATCGTCCGGACCATCCGGCTCAACAATGACTATGACTCCCAGTACCAGCCGGTTTTTGCCGGACTGATCCGTAGAGATTCACCACATTTTCGATCAATCGAAAACCGCAATTGCCTTCCAGGGTAAGCATCGATTCTGGATGAAACTGCACAGCTTCGATGGGCAACTCACGGTGCCGGACACCCATGATTACCCCGTCTTCGGTTTCCGCGGTGATTTCCAGGCAATCCGGCAAGGATTCCCGCTTCGCAAAAAGGGAGTGGTAGCGGCCGACGGGGAAGCGCTCGGGCAGACCCGCAAAGACGCCGCGGCCCGTATGGCGGATGACCGACGGTTTACCGTGCATAGGATAGTCCAGAACACCCAACTCGCCTCCGAAGGCTTCCACCACCCCTTGCAAGCCCAAGCACACGCCGAACAGCGGCACGCCCAGCCGGGCGGCGCGGCGCACCAACTCCGGCACACCGAAGTCGGCAGGGCGGCCGGGACCGGGGGATACTAGAATAAGATCCGGTTTTACCTGTTCAATTAGTTCCAGCGGGATACCCGCCCGGTAAGTAACCACCTCGGCGCCGGTTTGG
>CAYSBM010000651.1:1056-1946 GCA_964429095.1 uncultured Solibacteraceae bacterium
CCTGCGGACCCGACCCGGCGCGGGACGGGGCGCGACGGCCCCGGCAGCCTCAGGCGTTTCTCCCCGCAGGGCGCGGAAGAAAGCGGTAGCCTTCATGCGCGTTTCCTGTTCCTCCATGGCGGGCACGGAATCATACAGCAGCGTGGCGCCGGTGGAGTAGCTGGCGATGCCGTCCCTTAGATGCACGGTGCGGATCAGAATGCCGGTATTCATGTCGCCGTTGAGCGAAATCATGCCCACGGCGCCGCCATACCAGCCGCGGGCATCCTTTTCGAGGTCCTCGATGGCCTGCGCGGCGGCTTTTTTCGGCGCGCCGATGACGGTGACGGCCCACATATGGGTGAGGAAGGCGTCCAAAGAATCAAACCCTTCAGCCAGCCGCCCCTCGACGTGGTCCACAGTGTGGAAGATGCCGGCGTAGGCCTCGATGAGACGGCGTCCGATGACCCGCACCGAACCCGGCACCGAAACGCGGGATTTGTCGTTGCGGTCGACGTCGGTGCACATGGTCAGCTCGGATTCTTCTTTGGGCGAATTGAGCAGGGCGCGGATGTTTTCGGCGTCGCGCAGCGGGTCGCCGGTTCGGCGGGCGGTGCCGGAGATGGGGCAAGTTTCGACGCGGTCGCCTTCGACGCGCACGTACATCTCAGGCGATGCGCCCACCAGTTGTTCGTCACCCAGTTGCAGGAGGAACTGGTAGGGGCTGGGGCTGGCGCGCTGTATGCGCTCGAAAAGCCGGCTGGGCCTGCCGCTATAGGGCGTCCGGAAGGTCTGGCGCAGGACGACCTCGTAATAGTCGCCGCGGCGCATGCCCTGGCGCACGGTCTCCACCTTGGCCATGTATTCTTCCGGCGTGTGGTCGCTTTGAATTTCACTCGGTGCGTCTCCGG
>CAYSBM010000652.1:0-1944 GCA_964429095.1 uncultured Solibacteraceae bacterium
GTCGGGGCTTTGGCTGGGCGGAACTCTGGGCTACGGCGTAGGAGCAACTCTTATGGGCGCTTACGGGACTTCGATCGGCTACGCCATCTACGTCACGATCCTGATTCTCGGTTCAACAATCATGGGTGTGATGACGGGGGAGTGGAGGGCGGCAAAGCCCGGCAGCTACCGGCGTATGAAGGCCGCTCTGGGCGTCATTGTGGCCGCCGTATTGATCCTGAGCGCCACAGGGCTGCTGTAGAATTACTCAGGAGGCGGGGACTTGGACGAGCGAGCCTACTACAACGAGTCGCTAACCACCAAGTCGGCCAATTTGAATTGTCCTTACTGCCGCACATCGGACACCTACCAACTGCGCTGGCTGGTGCGGAAGAAGAAGGACCGCTTGCCGCCTGGCGGAGACGAGCGGGACCGGGCGCGGTTTGCCAAGTCAGCCAGCTACATGGTCTTGCTGGACGACAAGGTGATGTGCAAGAACATGCGGTGCCGGAAACGCTTCGACGTATCCGGCATCAAAACCATGGCGTTCTTGTGAAGAGGCTTGCTGCGGCGCCTCAGGCCGGCGCGCTGAACACCGCTGAGCCCTCCTGGACAAACACCCCCCAGTCCCCTTCCGGCAGGTTGTAGAGCCGCGTTGACATGGCCACTTCACCGGCCGCATCGACCACACCCGCCGTACCGTCCACCAAGATCTTCAGGTTGACCGGCTTTCCCGGCGCCAGGCGCAGAGGACGTTCCAGACCTTGCATGAAGGGTTGATCGCCCGGGCGCGGCCAGGAGTCGAACACCATGCGGTTGTGCTGCGGTTCGAGCCTTATGTAATAGGCCTTCTCCAGGTCGCCGCTCGCTCGCAGCATGACGCCGCAGCCACGCGTGCCGGCCTGGTAGCTTACGGAGGTTTCGATCTTCATGCGGTTATGCATCGTACCGAATGTTTCGGCGCGAAACGTACCGGGCGCGGAGAGTTTCAGCGCGCGGATTGTCGTGGGCTTTCCGAAGGCGGCGTCCACGGTGCTGGGCACGCGGACGCGCAGCGTTCCGTCGGCTGCCTGCCAGAGTTCATGGACCACGAGGTTGCCGCCCCAGTTCCAATTCCGGTAATCCTTGTTCTGGTCACGGGTGGAGAGCCAGCCGAACAAGTAACGGCGTCCGCCGCTGCTGGCAGTCTTAGCGGCGTAGTAGGCGCGACCGTCGAAAGTGTCGTCGGCCGGGGTGAGCCAGGGGCCGTTCAGGCTGCGCGCCATGCGGTAGCGGGTTTGCATGCGTTCGGAGAATTCGGAAAACACCAGATACCACCAGCCGCCCATCTTGAACAGGTCGGGGCATTCGTGCGTGTAGAAAAGCCCAGGCGCGTAGAGGGGATCACGCACAGTCCAGTGGACCAGGTCTGCCGAGGTGGACAAGGCGGTGCAGCCCCGGCGGCGTGAGGGACCGGACTTCAGGCGGGCCGCCGTAAGCATGCAGTATTGTTTGGCCTCCGGGTTCCAGAATACAAACGGGTCGCGCCAGTCGTGCGGCTCGAAACGGCCGTCAGGCGCGAAGAACAGTTCACCCGGCTGTTTGGTCCAGTGCAGCAAATCATCGCTCACCGCGTGCATTACGGCTTCTTCCGGCTGGCCCGCCTTGCGCAAGTGAGGATTGTGGCCGGTGTAGAAAATGTGATAGCGTCCCAGCCCTTCGACCACGCTGCCGGTGAAGACGTATAGATCCTGTTCGTTGGTGCCGCCGCGCGCCAGAACCTGGCCAAACTCGGTGAAATGAACAAAATCCTCAGTGGTGACCAGATACCACGGCGTGCCCTCGCCGTGGTTTTTCACGTCGCGCCAATCGTGCAGGTAATAGAGATAGAACCTTCCCTGGGCGTAGAAAGGAATAAAATCGGCCGCGTAAGCAGCTTCAGGGCGATAGAAAAACTCGCGAACCGGCGCTTGTGCGGACATGGCC
>CAYSBM010000653.1:0-1937 GCA_964429095.1 uncultured Solibacteraceae bacterium
GTTGGGCTGTTCTATTGGACTGTCCCGGATTATGATGCCGGTCAGGTGAAATCCGGCGTTCAGGATCTGGTACCACTCATCCATACGCAGCAGGCCGGATTGGAAGCCCTCCGCAAAATCAATTGTCCCGAGCGCCAGGTCCATGAGAAACGTGGAGTGCGGGTTGCCGCTGGTCCGGCCGTCAAAATGCGCGTACCCCACCGTAGCTCCGCACAGACGCCGGGCCTGTTCAAACAACACCAGCGGATACGGATAAGCTTCCACGGAATTGCCGTACATAAGGCCGACGCTGAGCGGCCGCAACAGTTCACTGGGTCCGAGAATGTTCACGTGGCCGTAGTAAGAACTGCGCGATTCCTGGCCGCTGCGGATCGAGTAGCGCGGCGCGCGCGCTTCCCCGCCCGGGCCGAAAGCATACTGCACGGCCGCGTCCATCTGGCGCTGGAGTTGCAGGAAATTGGCCACGTTCAGGTCCTCGGCCTGGACCCAACCGAGAAAGAGCTGGTCATCGGCAGCTTCGCGCGTCAAATGTATGTGGTCGTCGCCGGAGAGCCACTGGCTCCGCCGGTCCCCGCCCACCGGGGCCAGTTTTAACACGATGCTGCGCACCTCGCCCGCGCGCAACTCGAACTCCTCAGCGGCCGGCTCATAAAAGGCGCCGCGGTAAGCCTCCACGCGGTAGGAAGCCGCCGGCAAGTCGAAAACCGCGCGTCCTTCCAGCAACAAGACATGAGAACGGCCCTTGCAAGTGACCTCCAGTGTGCGCGGCTGGGCGTTCGCTCGCCAGAGCCGGTCACGGTAGAACACGTCGGGCGCCAGCGGCAGTAGCGCCTCGACCGGCGTCAGGCGAAATGGCTTCCCTCCCTTGTCCAGGTAGATGCGCGCGGGCATGGCGTTGCCTGTCGACGCATCGATGGTAACGATTTCCACGTGACCGGCCAGAGACGCCAGGCCGGATTCGCGAAACTGTGCGTAGCCGAGCGCCAGTGCAAAGACCAGCGCCAGGGTCCAGCGCGAGTGTAGAATGCCTCGGTTCATATTCGTCCTTGTCCCGTACGGTGGCAAGTTGCGTTAGCTCATCATATACCTGTTTCGCCCGGTTACTCGGCCAGGTCACGTCCGCTGCCCTCTGCGGAGACCGCTTTGCACTCTCTTGTCCCGATACGACGGCCGCAGCAAGATGCAGGTATAATTGCTCGTTGCGCTGGTTCATCATAAGCCTGCTCTTCCTGGCCACCGTCATCAACTACGTCGACCGGCAGACGCTGTCGGTTCTGGCCCCCGTGCTGCGCGACCAGTTCGAGATGTCCAATACCGATTATTCGCGGATCGTGTTCGCCTTCCTGCTGGCGTACATGATCATGCAAAGCGGCTCGGGACGCCTGATGGACTGGCTTGGTACGCGCCTGGGCATGACGCTGACGGTCGCCTGGTGGAGCGTCGCCGCCATGCTGCACGCCGCCGCGGGATCGGTCTTCTCTTTCGGCGTGTTCCGCTTCCTGCTGGGTATGGGCGAGGCGGGCAACTGGCCGGGTGGTGTGAAGGTGGTATCGGAATGGTTCCCCGCCAAGGAGCGTGCCTTCGCCACGGGCTTCTTCAACAGCGGTTCAACTTTCGGCGCCATCATCGCGCCTCCGCTGGTCACATGGATCGCATTGCACTGGGGATGGCGGCCGGCTTTTCTATTGACCGGCGGACTGGGTTTTCTCTGGGTTGTGCTGTGGATTCTGTGCTATCAGACGCCGCAGCGGCATCGCTGGCTGAGAGAAAGCGAGCGTGGCTATATCCTGTCCGGGCAACCTCCGGAGGATTCGGCCTCAACACCGAAAGCTCCGTGGGCCAGTTTGCTCTGCTACCGGCAAGTCCGAGGGCTCGTCCTGGCGCGCATGACCTCTGACCCGGTATGGTGGTTCTACGTCTTCTGGCTGCCCGAGTAT
>CAYSBM010000654.1:0-1932 GCA_964429095.1 uncultured Solibacteraceae bacterium
ATGATCACTCCCGGTGTCCGCTGTCTCGGAGTGGCCGACGTCGATCCCGGCAAGGCTTGGGAGACGGCCCGGGCGCTCGGCCTCGAGCCCTTGGCCGTCGACAGCGAAGGCGGGCTGGCCGAGGCGGTGCGGCAGCAAGAGAGCTTCGCCGCTTGGTTCGACCACCGCGAGTTCATGGACGCCGCCTTTGTCCGCGCTCACGAGCGCCTTGCCGCCGCAGTGCGCGCCCAGGACCCCGGCGCCATCCGGCGCGAGCCAGCCCAGCGCGTACGCTTCAGCCTTCAGGCCGTAACACGACGGGTCCACTCGCCAGGTAAAGGGGATCTCTTGATCGGAATAGTTCGCCAAGATGACGGCGAGTTTTCCGTCTTCGGCCTGCCACAGACGACCTTCGGCCAGCGGCGCCGTACCGCGGTGCTTTCGCGACCAGCCGAAGTTCTCGTCCGTGAACGTTGGCACGCGGTTCAACGGGCGGAGCGGCGTGAGCAGACGCCCATAGGTGAGGTATTTTCTGGCCGCGACGGGGTAGCGGGCGCATTCTCGGAAGTATTCCGCTTTGTCCCGGTGCTCGGGCTGGAACAGGCTCAAAGGCATCCAACCGACCTGCCGGCCGTCCAGAAACGCCTGACCCTCGGCGAAGTTGAACAACTGGTTGCTCTTGGTGAAGTCCACGGGGCTCCCCAACAGCAGCGTGTATCCCGAGTAAACCACCTGCATCAACGGAATCTCCCAATCGGTGGCTTGCGCCCAGGTGAGGTTCGCATCCACGAGGTCGAAGAACACTTCGTCGGTTCCTTCGGAGGTGATCGCGACGCTGCGTCCCTCTCGGTGCGCCACCGCCTGCACTTTGGTGAGCAGATCCCGGAAACCGTCGGCCCACCAGTGGCCACCGCCCAGCGGGTGACCATGCTTGGGATTGAAGCAATGCTCGTGACCCATGGACGAAATCTGGTCAATGTAGACGCCGTTCACACCCTCCTCGCGGATCAGTTTGTCCACAACGGTCGAGATCGCGCTGTGCCAGAAAACGCTCGATGGGCACATCGACAGCAGCCGGCCAGCGGTCTCCGAGTACTTCACCATGCGCAGCCCGCCGCCTTCATCGCGAATGGCATGTGCAGCGTAACGGTCGAAATCCTTAATGTTCAGGTCAGCGCTGAGCCCGTTGATATAGGGCATCACCAACACGCCTTGTGCGGTAAGCTGCTGTACACGCTCGCGAAAGCCGGGCTTGGCCGGCAGAAAGTACGGATAGTTGTTGTCGAACGGCGTTACGTGCCACATGTACCAGTGAATGCCCAGCGGCACGCCCATCATCTTCTGAGCTTCCAGCAATGGAGCATTCATCTCCTCCGGCGTGCCCTGACGCCCCTGCCACTGCCAGCCGTCTTGAATCCAGGCGCCCACATTCTTCACCAGGTCGGGCATATCCGCCCGCTGGCTGAGCTTGCCGGCTCGCGCCCACTTCTGCTTCAAGGCCCAGTCGCGGTAATGATAGGCCGCTTCCACCCAATCGCCCTGGTACGCGCCCAGTTCGACGGGATAGTAGTCCGGCCAGTCGGATCCCGCCACGCCCATGTTCTCCGCAAAATGTACAACCGTTGCTCGCGCGCCCGGCTCCACCACAAAGTCCTTGGCGCGCGCCTCCGGATCGCGGGTGCCGAAATACACGGAGTTGTTTCCTGCGCTCAGCGCCATGAACTGCATCGGCCAGTTACCGGACGGATACCGTTGGTCGATCTTGTCTTTCCACGCCCGCAGCAGATTGCCGCCCGAAGACTGCACCGGGCGTGCAATGTCGTAGCTGCCGGCGGCGGGGAATCCGTTTATCAAGGGAAACGAGACTGACCACAGACCCCAGTAGTCGCTCAGGTTCTCGACGAAGATCCGCCACTTCGCGATGCCGGAATCCGCCGGCAACTCCAGTGTCAC
>CAYSBM010000655.1:0-1930 GCA_964429095.1 uncultured Solibacteraceae bacterium
GCTTGGAGAACTGGAAGCGGCGCCGTGCGCCCTTCTGCCCGTACTTCTTGCGCTCGTGGGCCCGCGGATCACGGGTCAGGAAACCAAGCTGCTTCAACTTGCTCCGCAGCTCTGAGTTGAACTCCATCAGCGCCCGGCTGATGCCCAGCCGCACCGCGCCGCTTTGCCCCGTGATGCCGCCTCCGCTGGTCAGCACCAGCACGTCAAACTTGTCAGCCGTTTCTGTGGCCAGCAGAGGTTGCCGTACCGTGTTGCGCGCGGTCTCGGTCTGAAAATATTCATCGAAAGGCCGGCCGTTGACCTGGATCTGGCCTTTGCCCGGCCGCAGGAATACGCGGGCCACGCTGGCTTTCCGCCGGCCCGTTCCCATGTACTGCACTAAGGTGCCTGCCACTCAATTCCCTCTCGTAGATTGGTTATGCTTCCATTACGGGCTGCTGCGCCTGGTGCGGATGCTTGTCGCCGGCGTAAACCTTCAGCTTCCGGATCATCTGCTTGCCGAGTTTGGTCTTCGGCAGCATGCCGGCCACGGCTTGCTCGACGATGCGAGCCGGATGCTTGGCGCGCATGTTCTTCACGCTGGTTTCGATTAACCCGCCCGGATAGCCCGTATGACGGCGGTAAACTTTCTGCTCCTCCTTGCGTCCCGTCAGCCGGATCTTGGAGGCGTTGATGACGACCACATGGTCGCCGGTGTCCAGAAACGGGGTGTAGATGGGTTTGTCTTTTCCCATCAGAATGCGCGCGGCTTTGCTGGCCACCCGGCCAAGCACTTTGTTCTCAGCGTCTATGAGGCGCCACGCACGGGTCACCTCGCGTTTGGACGGAAAAACCGTATTCATGGGCGTACTTTCCCTGTTGGAGAGCTACAACTATTTCAGATTAGCGGACTTGCCTGCCTCTGTCAAACGCGCCGCCGCGCGCAGCCTCCACCGGCTCTCGCCAGCCCTTAAGCAGATTCATCCAACTGCGCCAGCATATCCTCCAGGCGGCAGGCCTCACGCTTGGAAGAATCGTCAGAGGCGCGGTTGGCGGCGAATAGATTCAGCAGCGACAACTGGAATGCCAGGTTTTCTTGAGTTTCTCTCGCGCGCCCGTTCATACACCCTTCATCGGCAATTTTTTGGCAATCTGTAGCCCCTGCTTTGTCGCGCTCCCACACTGCCGCTGGCCGGACCGAAGGCTCAAGGAATACGGCCGGGTGGGGCGCAAGGCGGGTGACGAGGGAGATTCGCTACGGGTTGGATCAAACGCTGGTTGGCAACATCTGGCGGTGCGGCCATTCTTCCTTGAGCCTTTTCAACGGTTGTCACGCTTTATTGCGAGCACGCTGCTTGCCAATCCGCAAATACCCAGGCTTCAAGGGGTTGTGTGCGCATCAGGACGCCTTGGATGTGCCAAATGCGCACACCAACGGTTGGTTGTCCGGTTTTGAAACAGCCTTCAGGAACTACTCGCGCCGCTCCGGTATGGGGCTGGGCGGCGCCGCCACATGGCCCTTATAGGCGTCCTCGATCACGATATTGTTGGCCGCCAGCGTCTGGCCAGTGGCCCGGTCCAACTCCACGCGCGCTTTGCCGTAGGCCGCCAAAGCGGCCACCTCGCTTGAGCGCGCTGAAGCCAGATCGCGCTGCGCCTGGATAACGAAATAGATGGTCGAAGCCCCCAGGGCGTACTTTTTCTGTTCGGCGTCCAGGTTTTGCTCCTGCAAGATACGCGCCTTGACCGCCGCATTGTAGCGCGCGCGCGCCTGTTGCAGGCTGATCAAAGCATTCTGCACCTCGACGCGCACTTGGTTGAGCTGCTGCTGCTGGCGGATTTCATTCTGCCGCAAGGTCAACTGGCTGCGTGCCAGGTCGGCTTGCGCCGAACGGTTGCGCAGCGGAATGTTGAGCTGGAAGCTTACCCCATAGTCCGGAAAGTTGCGGGA
>CAYSBM010000656.1:0-1923 GCA_964429095.1 uncultured Solibacteraceae bacterium
GCAGCCATTCGGCGATGCAGTTGAGGATTGCCCTGAGTGCTTGGGGCGTCCGGTCGAGGAACTCCAGCTTGCGGGCGGTTTGCATGCGCGGATAACCGGCGAACATTTCATCGCCGCCGTCGCCGCTGAGCGCGACCTTGACGTGACGGGAAGCGAACTCGGACACCAGAAAAGTGGGAATGGCCGATGAATCTCCAAACGGCTCATCAAAGTGGCGGACGAGCCGCGTAACCAGATCCACCGAATCCGGGCGAACCAGGATTTCGTGATGCTCTGTGCGGTACATCTGAGCCACTTGGGAGGCAAAGGAAAGCTCATTGAACCCACTTTCCTCGAAACCAATGGAAAACGTCTTGACCGGCTCGGGGGACTGCAAGGCCATGCTGGCGACCACGCAACTGGAGTCGATGCCCCCGCTGAGAAAAGCACCCAGCGGAACGTCGGCAACCATGCGCAACCGGACGGCTTCATCGAAACGCTCGCGGATGTGGCGGCAGGCTTCGGCTTCCGAGAATGTCCCGGCCGGTGTGGCGACGGGGGCGGGCAGCTTCCAGTAACGGCCGCGCCCCAAGGCGCCGCCCGCTCCGTAGGTCAGCCAGCAGCCGGGAAGCAGCTTCTTGACCGAGATGAAGGGGGAGTGAGGATCCGGGATATAGCCAAACTGGAAGAACAGGCGAAGAGCGGCGGGGTCGATATCACGAGGCACTCCGGCGGTTTCCAGGCACTTTAGCTCGCTGGCGAACCACAAGCCGTCCGGCAGTACGGCATAGTACAGCGGTTTCTTGCCGAACCGGTCGCGGGCCAGCAGCAATTGGCGCCGCGAAGCGTCCCAGATGGCGAAGGCGAACATTCCCCGCAGCCGGGGGATGGCCTCCGCCCCGCCTTCCTCATACAGGTGAACCAGCGCCTCGGTATCGCTGCCGGTGGCGAAACGATGCCCCCGGGCGGCCAGCCAGTTGCGGAGTTCCCGGTAATTGTAAATTTCGCCATTGAAAACGACCCAGAGGCGGCCATCCTCGTTCGAGATGGGCTGGTGGCCGGTGGCCACGTCGATGATGCTCAGACGGCGCATGCCAAGGGCGCAAGGGCCGTCGGCGTGATAACCCTCGTCGTCAGGGCCGCGGTGCCGGATCCGGGCACACATGCGGCGGACAACATCTTCCTGCGCCAGGCCTTCCCGAAGGACGTAGCCGGCTATGCCGCACATTTTCTTTCTGGTGCGCTCCCGGGGCTGCCGCGCCTAAACGCCGCTGCGTGGATGTTCCGGCATTTCATTCTCTTCAAGTCTATCCCACAGGTGCCGCAGCGGCAAAGGCGGCCGGTAGCGCGACAGACAGTTGGCTATACTTATGAAGAATGTGCGGAATTGCCGGTTTCTTGTCGGGGCAGCCGGTTGGAGACCAGCTCCGGATTCTGCACCAGATGATGGAAGCCATTCGTCATCGTGGCCCGGACGACGCCGGCGACTATCACGATGAGTACGTGTGGTTGGGGCATCGCCGTCTGAGCATCATCGACGTGGCCACCGGCCATCAGCCCATGGCCAACGAAAACGGCGGCCACTGGATCATTTTTAACGGCGAGATTTTTAATCACGCGGAGTTGCGGTTGGCGCTGGAGAAAGCCGGACACCGCTACAGATCCCACTCGGACACAGAAACCATCCTGCACGCTTACGAAGAATACGGGGAAAGTTGTGTCGAACGTTTTCGAGGCATGTTCGCCTTCGCCATCTGGAACCGCCACAAGCGTGAACTGTTTTGCGCCCGCGATCGCCTGGGCATCAAGCCTTTCTACTACCACTGGGACGGCCGCGACTTCGTTTTCGCCTCTGAGATCAAGGCCCAGTAAAAGCATCCCGCTGGGGCGTGCCGGTTTGAGGAAGACCTGCGTGCTGAGCACCTGGGGTGCGGTTACTCCAGC
>CAYSBM010000657.1:0-1921 GCA_964429095.1 uncultured Solibacteraceae bacterium
ACGGTTCTTTGTAGATGTTCTCGCGCAACTCGACCACCAGCCGCGCGTACTCCTACAGCCGCGCTCTCTTGGCTTCGATCGCTTTCCTGATGGCCTTGCGCGAGGCGCCTTCACGGGCCATCTGCCGGATCTGGGTGCGCACGGCCTCAAGGCTACCCAGATCCGTAATGGCGGCTCCGATGCGCGCCCGGTATTCCAACACCTGCCAGCGCCAGGATTGGCGCGCCCGCTCCGGCAGACGTGAGGCGATCGAGTGCGCCAGTTGCTTGAGCGCGCACGCGTCCTCGTTGCTTTGCGCGAATTGCTGCTGTCCCCAACTGCCCATGGGGTTGGTCCAGGCCTTCTCCATAGCCTCTGTCAAGCGAAACAAATCACTGGACACGCTGGCATCGAAGAAATAGTTAGCGTATTCGGCGGCCAGGTCCCAGGCGATGCGTGCGGCGGCGGCTTTGTTGAAGTCGTCGTAGATGCCCTCGCTATAGGCTACGTAGCCCTCCTGGCCGGTGCGGCGCAGCTCTCCGAAGATTCTTACCAGACGCTGCGGAAACGGGTTGGCGCCGATGGTGCCCCACCCCCCGATCTCGGTGATTTCCAGGAATGTGAGCACAGGATAGCCCTCCGGCAGGGCGGCGAAGCGGTCCGCCGGGTGCCGGTCGTCTTTGAACACGCCGCTGAACCAGTCCGGTTTTTGCTGGCGGAAAAAGTCGATGGCCATGCGCGCCTCCTCGTCGGTGAAGTGCCAGTCCGACATGTAAGACCGCATTCCGGGATGATACTTGCGGAATGTATTGTGCACCTCCTTGGCCAGGTTGAGGAACGTCTTGACCCAGGGCTTGCAGCGGTCACACAGGCAGCCGCCGGTGTCATAAGCGAAATGGCAGCCCATTTCCAAGTGCACGCCGGCTTCGGCCAGCTCCCGCGCCAGGTTGTCTTTGTTGCGCAGGATGATTTCGCGGGCGCGCGGCACCGAGGGGCAGGCAAGCATCTGGAAGTTCGACCAGTGCTCCGTGTTGGGCGCTTTCACCTCCGGCGTCACCTGGTTGCGGTACAAGTCGTTGTCGCTCATTGTGTAGCCGGGTTTCAGTCCCAAGTCCTGCGCCAAGCGCAGCACTTGATTTTCCTTCTCCCAACGCTCTCGGGCATCGGCGTTGTTTAAGCCTTTTTCGAACGGGTCGTCATACTGCGACTGGTCAAACCAAACCCACACGCCGTTGACGCCCCACAGCGCCATGTCTTCCACCACTTCACGCAAGATCGTGCCGGCCGGCTGCATTTCGTAATAGTTGTTCACGTGGATGGCCAGGTACAACATGCGATTCCCCATGGCGGGGCGGTCCGGCCCCGGTCTCGGTGAGGCGCGCATTGCGCCGCGGCTGTATTCAGCGGTGCGCAGAATTTTACCCGCGCCGTAAATCATGCCGCGCCCCTCGCGCGCCACAACGTAGAGCCGGCCGCCATGCTCAAGCAGGGCGAACCCCTCCTCGCCTAGTTGAGTGGCGGTGGGGGCCCGGACTCCGGCCAGTTCGGTGCTCCCCACTGGCGCAAACACGATTGCCGGCCCGGTAGCGGGCGGCGCGCTCCGCAAAGGAAGCTTCACGCCAATCCGGCGCTCGACGCGGCTCACAAACAGCGCGGCGGCGCGGCGAGTAACCGCTCCGGCGCCGGGGGCCACCGACACCACGGCTCGCGGCTTGCCCGCGGTGGCGATTTCGATGGGCCGGGCCAACCGGGCGCCGGCCAGCAAAGCCAGGACGGCGATAAACATGCGTCGAACCAGCATGCTCTCATTCCACCACAACCGGCTCCCGGCCGGACCTTGCCCGTGATCCGTCCGTGGGGATTTGAAGCGAATCAAGCGGAGGCCGATGGATTGGTGCTGCCATGGACAATCCGTCGGCTTGGCGTTTGCACCCAATGGGTG
>CAYSBM010000658.1:0-1898 GCA_964429095.1 uncultured Solibacteraceae bacterium
AGTTGGCGCCAAGTCGCGGCGGATATCCGCTCCAGGCACTCCCTTTGGCGGCGCGGCGGTTGATCCGAGAATCAGATTCCGGAGCCGCGCGCCGGTCCCCCATACCTTGACAGAAGAGGAATTCGATGCCCGGTCTCAGCGATTCTCCGGACCCGCTGCTGAAGGTGCTTCAGCCCATCATTCGGTTTGCCGTGCGCGTCCTTGCCGTCTTGATGACCGTTTTGATCCTGTTGGGCGTGGCTGACGTGGCGTGGATGCTCTTCGGAAAGGCGCTGTGGTCTTCACCCCGATTTGTACTTTCGATCAGCGACATCCTGGCGACCTTCGGGGCATTCCTGGCCGTGCTCATCGCGATCGAGATCTTCGTGAACATCGTCATGTACTTGCGCGAAGATGTGATCCACGTCAAGATTGTCGTCGCCACAGCGCTGATGGCGATCGCCCGCAAGGTCATCATTCTGGATTTCACAGAAACCAGCGCGGATTTCGTCTGGGCCACCGCGGGCGTCATCCTTGCGATCGGCATCGCCTATTGGCTGGTGGATAAGGCAGAGGACGTCCCAGGAGGAGATCGCCCCCAACCGGGGCCGGCGCGCCCGCTGAGTCCGGAGTTGCCCGCCACACCGCCGACAGCGGCGCCGGCCGGCAACTCCGCGGCAACGGAGAACCGTTAGACGTTGCGCAACAGGCGGCCGGGCTCCGCCGAGCGCCCGTTCGCGAGACACTTCAAGCATCGGGGTGAAAGCCATGCAGACGCTTCTCGGATACCACTGGCACCATTTGCCCAGCGAACAGGTCCTGGAACTGTTGGAGAGCAATCAAACGAGCGGGTTGGACCGCTTTGCGGTCGAGACGCGGCAAGCACACTTCGGACCGAATGTCATTGCGGAGAAACGCAAGCAGGGACCGATGGTCCGCTTCTTGCTCCAGTTCCACCAGCCCCTCATCTACATTCTTCTGGTGGCTGCCGTCGTAACCGGCGCGTTCCAGGAATGGGTCGACGCGGCGGTCATTTCCGGAGTGGTCGTCATCAATGCCATCGTCGGTTTTGTTCAGGAATCCAAGGCCCTGGGAGCGATCGCCGCGTTAGCCAAGTCGATTGCCAGCGAGGCCACCGTCCTCCGCAGTGGAAAGAAGACGCGGCTCCCGGCCGCCGCGTTGGTCCCCGGCGACATCGTGCTCCTGCAATCCGGCGACAAGGTGCCGGCCGACCTGCGACTGACGCGCACTCGCGATCTCCAGATCGACGAGTCCGCGCTCACCGGCGAGTCCATGCCGGCCCTGAAAACCCACGACATCTTGCCAAAGGAGACTGGCCTGGTCGATCGCCGAAACATGGCCTACAGCTCGACCCTCGTTACCTTTGGAACCGGGACGGGCGTAGTGGTCGCCACCGGCGCCCGTACCGAGATCGGGCAGATCTCTGAAATGATCGCGTCGACCGAAGTCCTCGATACACCGCTGATGCAGAAGATCAAGCAGTTCAGCCACTTCTTGCTGGTGGTCATTCTCGCCTTGGCGGCGCTGACGTTCTTGATTGATTTCCTGCGCGGCAAGGACTGGCTGCTCACATTCAAAGTTGCGGTGGCCCTGGCCATCGGGGCCATTCCCGAAGGGCTGCCTGCCGCCATGACGATCATGCTGGCGATCGGCGTGTCGCGCATGGCCCGGCGAAATGCCATCATCCGCAGGCTTCCTGCCGTGGAGACGCTCGGCAGTGTGACGGTCATCTGTTCGGACAAGACCGGCACCCTTACCAAGAACCAGATGACCGTCCAGGAAATCTTGGCTGGCGGTGGGCGTTACGAAGTGCGCGGAACCGGATATGATCCGGCGGGACAGATCCTCCACAGTCCAACGGCCGGACCTGAAGGGGCAAGCGCCTTGAACGAGTGCCT
>CAYSBM010000659.1:0-1890 GCA_964429095.1 uncultured Solibacteraceae bacterium
CTCGTTCACGACGCCAACGACTACCGCGCCCAGCGAATCGAAGAATTGCGCCTCAGCGCTCTCACGGCCGCCGAGCAGGTTAAAAATACTCACCGGCCTTTCCGTTTCAATCCCATGACCAGCCGCGAGCGGCGCATCATACATTTGGCTTTGCGAAACGAACCCGCGGTTCGCAGTGAGAGTTTCGGAACCGGTCCGGGACGCCAAGTGGTCATTTACCCGGCGGACATGCCGCCGCCTGGTCCGGATGCGGCGCCTCCATCGGCTGTGGCGCACCGCATGCGCCGTGGCCGCCGCCGATAGCATTGCAGATCGCCGACACGATCGCCGCCATCTCCACACCGCCGGGACGCGGAGGCATCGGCATAGTTCGGCTTTCCGGCCCGGAGGCCCTGGCCATCGCCGGGCGGATTCTCCGTCTCACCACGCCGGGCGAGTGGCGACCGTGGTGCGCGCGTCTGGCTGAATTGATAACCGAAGGCGGCGAGTTGGTGGATCAGGTTGTGGCAACATGGTTCGCCCGTCCCCGCTCCTACACCGCCGAAGATGTGGTCGAGATTGCCTGCCATGGCGCGCCTGTGGTTTTGCGTTTCTGCCTTTCGCGGGCTATTCAGGCCGGGGCGCGGCCTGCCGAACCCGGCGAATTCACCTTACGAGCGTTTCTAAATGGCCGTCTCGACCTTCCGCAGGCCGAGGCGGTGCGCGACCTGATTGAAGCGACGACGCTCTATCAGGCGCGCGTGGCGGCGCAACAAGCCGGAGGCGCCTTGTCCCGGCGCTTGGCCCCCATCAAGAATCAACTCTGCGATCTGATCGCATTGGTGGAAGCCGGGCTGGACTTCGCCGAAGACGATGTGCCGGTGGCCTCATCAGCCGATCTGCTGTCGCGGCTGGAACCGGTTCTGGCGGGCGTCTGCCGGCTGGCGGCGAGCTACGAGTACGGCAAACTGGTCCACGAGGGGATTGCCGTGGCCATCGTGGGCCGCCCTAATGTGGGAAAGAGCAGCCTCTTCAACCGTCTGCTGGAGCGCGACCGTGCCATTGTCACCGAAATGCCGGGCACCACACGTGACACGGTGAGCGAAAATGCGGAACTGGATGGCATCCCCGTAAAGTTCGTTGACACGGCTGGCGTGCGCACCCCGGCAGACCGGATCGAGTCGCTAGGCATCGAGCGCACCTATGAGGCTATGGCAGAAGCCGATTTGACGCTGGTTGTGCTGGACTCTTCCACTCCGCTCCAACCGGATGACACAGAACTGATCCGCCGCGCCGCCGGCGCCGGACGCCACTTGGTGGTGGCCAATAAGTGTGACCTGGAGCGCCGCGCGGCCATCGAGCCCGGCTGGCTGGAGGTAAGCGCGCTGTCGGGCTTTGGCATACCAGATCTGCGCCACCGGATCGCGCAGGCCGTTAGCCCTGCAAGCGGCGTAGAGCGCGAGGCCGGCTTCATCACCAACCTGCGGCACCAGCAACTGCTGTGCCAGGCCCAGGCGCAACTGGAAAAAGCCCGCTCCGCGATCCTACGCGCTGAGCACCACGATCTGCTGGCAGTGGACCTCTACGGAGCGCTGCAAGCCATCGATACACTTACCGGAGCCACCACCGCCGACGATATCCTTAACCGCATCTTTTCCTCCTTTTGCATTGGCAAGTAGGGCGGCTCTCTGATTGCCCGCCTGTTAGTACTGTTTTCCTAGGCCCGCTCCCAGAAACATAGTACCTTGGGCGGATTGTAATCTTAGCAGCGTGTCCACATACTGCAAATAGGGCATAATGTGAGCAACCCGTTTAGATGAGACGCCGTTCTGTTCAGGCGGAGCGCGATCGCGAAAACCACAGACCGAGGGCGCTATGAACTCACGAAGAGAACCGCTTCACCGTACAGCA